>JAIBCM010000001.1:300000-507931 GCA_019694135.1 Verrucomicrobiia bacterium
ATGCTGCACATTCTTTGTCCTAATCAACATGTTGGCGCTTGGCGAGTCGGCTTTGTTCCACAATGGATCGCTCGCGAATATTTAGCCCGGCGCGGCCATGCCCCATTTCGATCTGACAAAGTTCGAGCTGCGCGATGCTCTCTCTTAGGCTATGCGCTTCATGAACTCCATGTCGAAGGCATTATGATTCCTCGCTGGTTTTTACAAGTCGACACTCAACCCGAAGTCGGCGAAACCGCTTATGATATTGGCGCCAATCAATTACGAGATTTCTTTGAGCAACATCTTAAAGATTTTTTGGAACCGGATCTTAATCCTTTAGGAAAAACCATCATTCAATGTTGCTTGGATAAAGGAACCGTAGCTGATTTTGAGAAATTGATTTCTTCTAAAATGGGTGCTTAGTTATTGACCTTCAAATTTCTTTCCACTTCTTTTATTCGATATTCAACTATTTTTTGAATTAAATCATAAGGAATGACTTCATCTAAAGGAAATTGAATGGAGCCTTTTCCGCTTTTATATGGCTGCAAATCTTTTTCAAAAGCTCGAATTCCCGAGGGAGAAGGATAAAAACCAATATGATTTTTAAAAGCTGCAAAATGAACTAAGTTTTTATTATTCAACTTAAATGTAGGCATTTGATAGCTTATCGCCTCAATTGTTTGAGGTACCGTTCTTTTTATAGTTCGTCTTATTTCCTTAAGAAGCTTTTGAACTTTTTTAGGAGTGGCTTTGATATATTCATCTACCGTTTTAAAAGATTTAAGAGATGCTGACATATTGAGATAGTTAATCTATGGCGGAAGGGAAGGGATTCGAACCCTTGTTACCTTTTGGGTAAACACACTTTCCAGGCGTGCGCATTCGACCACTCTGCCACCCTTCCTAAGATGGATTAAGATAAATTTATCTTCGAGAGAAGCAAACCAGAAATTAACGAGTTAGCTGGAATTCTTACGATTTTCCTTTCATACTCAAAATTATGGCTTTTGATGGCATGCGGAGTTTTTTAGAAACGCTCGAACAAAAAAAGGAATTGTTGCGTATTACCGATTCCGTTTCTTGCGAACTAGAAATTACGGCATTAGCGGATCATGAAATGAAACAGCCTTCAGGCGGCAAAGCGTTGTTTTTAGAAAATGTAAAATTAAGTAGTGGCGAAAAATCGCAGTTTCCTGTTGCCATTAACAGTTTTGGCTCACACGCACGGATGGTTTCAGCTTTGGGCGGAAAGCAGCCCGATATGATCGCAGACGAAATCGCATTTTTATTAAAAGCAAAACCGCCCAAAAGTTGGCAGGAAACGTGGGAATTAATTAAGCGCGGCATTCGCGTTTTACATGCAAAACCAAACCACGTTTCGAAGGGTGCTTGCAAAGATGTAATTTATCGCGGTGAATATTTAAAGCGATTTAATTTAACCCATTTGCCTATTTTAAAATGTTGGCCGGAAGATGGCGGGCCATTTATTACGTTGCCAACGGTCTATACGCAAGATCCTGACACGGGTGATCGGAATATTGGAATGTATCGCATGCAGGTTTTTGATGGAGTAACCACGGGCATGCATTGGCAACTGCATAAAGTGGCTGCGCGTCATGGAAAACGTTATTTTGAGCGTAGTGAGCGCATGCCTGTAACGGTTTGTTTAGGAGGCGATCCGATTTATACGTTTGCTGCAACGATGCCCCTACCCGATGGTTTGGATGAAATTTTGTTAGCCGGTTTTTTACGACAAAAATCAGTCCCGATGATTAAATGCGAGACTAATCATTTAGAAGTGCCCGCCGATTCAGATTTTGTGATTGAAGGTTATGTGGATCCTAAAGAGCCAATGCGCGATGAAGGACCCTTTGGCGATCATACCGGATTTTATACGCCGATTGATCGCTACTCAGTTTTTCATGTTACAGCGATTACGCATCGCAACGACGCCGTTTATCCTGCGACCATTGTTGGCAAGCCGCCGATGGAAGATTTTTATTTGGGCACGACAAGCGTGCGCATTTTGTTGCCGATTTTAAAAATGAATTTCCCTGAAATTGTCGATATTGCTCTGCCTGCCGAGGGCGTTTTTCATAATCTAGTTTTTGTCAGCATAAAAAAACAATATCCGCATCAAGCCTACAAAATCATGCACGGACTTTGGGGTATGGGTCAAATGATGTTTAGTAAATTTATTGTTGTCGTGGATCACGACGTCAATGTGCATGACACTTCGGATGTGCTTTTTCATTGGATGGCCAATGTTGATCCCCAACGCGACAGTTTAATCACAAAAAATCCTTCGGATAGTTTAGATCATGCACCCGCTGTAGCAAATATCGGATCGCATATGGGCTTCGATGCCACTACGAAACTACCGGCTGAAGGTTATCAACGAGGCTGGCCAGAAAAATGTCGTCTACCCCAAGAAATCGAAGAAAAAGCAGCCCAATTATTAAAAAAACTTAAAAACAAATAATGCCTATTGACATGCCTACATGAATACATTATAGTGTAGGCATGAAGAAAGGTAAAAAACATAAGCTGCATAAACCCTCACAGCAATACACCATTCGCGGCGTCCCGCCCGAAGTGGATCATGTATTGCGGGAAACAGCAGAAATAACAGGTATGAGCTTAAATGAAACTGCATTAGCAGCACTGTCCGAAGCCACGCTCAAAGCTGGCACTCAATCTGTCAAATATCGTGATCTGCGACCACTTGCTGGCAAGTGGCAAGAGGATCCCGAGTTTGATGAGGCATTAGCCGCACAACGAGTAGTAGATCCACGGGATTGGCAATGATTCTGGCACTAGACACAAATCGTTACATCGACTTTGCACGCGGTGTAAGCGAAGCGGTCGAACGATTGGAAAGCGCTGAGGTCATTGTCGTCCCTTTGATTGTATTGGCCGAATTACGCGCTGGATTTTATCGTACTTCACGAAGCGCACAAAATGAACGCAATTTAGCTTTATTTCTTAATCAACGACGTGTGGAGGTCGCCTCACCCAATGAAGATACAACTCATCACTACGGTCGGATTGCCGCGCATTTACAAGCCACGAAACAAATGATTCCGATTAATGATGTGTGGATCGCCGCATTAACGATTCAACATCGAATGGTTCTTTACACGCGCGATTCCGATTTCCAACGTATTCCTAACTTGGCCCTACTCACATGAAAATCGTTATTGCCATCACTGGAGCAAGCGGTTCGCTTTATGCGCAACGCTTACTCGCTTGCTTAGCTGAAACCGACTGCCACGTGGATGTAGTTTTAAGCTCGCACGCTGAAGAAGTGGCATTGGCCGAAGTTGGACAACTAGAAATTCCTAAAAAATTTTCGACTCACAACGATCGCACCATGCAAGTGCCTTTCGTCAGTGGCTCAGCTCCTTATGAGGCCATGGTGATTATCCCTTGCTCGATGGGCACGTTGGGTCGCATTGCGTTTGGTTATTCCGATAGTACCATTGCGCGGACGGCTGATGTTTTTTTAAAGGAAAAACGAAAACTTATTTTGGTTCCACGCGAAACGCCGTGGAATTTAATTCACGCAAAAAATGTTGTGCAAGTCATGGAAGCTGGGGCGATTATGTTACCGGCCATTCCATCATTTTACGGAAAACCAAAAACGATTTTGGAGGTCGCAGACACGGTGGTGGCAAGAGTTCTGGATCATTTGAATGTTTCGCATGATCTTGTGAAACGATGGAAAACGGAAAAAGATTAGAATAATTCTTTTTGAACTAAAACTTTTTGTTGAGCAAATTCCTGTTCGTATTCTTTAAGCAGCGTGCGAAATTCCAATTCTCTTAATTTTTCAATGAGTTGTTCCCAACGCGGTTGAATTTTCCAGGTGCGCCAATCCGTTGGAATTTGAACGGCGTGATCGAGTCGCACCATTTCGCGATTGGCAAGAATTTGAGCGCGATATTGGTCAATTAAATTGCGAACTTTTTCTGATTTGATCTGTGTAAGGTTTTGCAACAAATTTTCTAGACTCCCGAATTGCAAAATCAAACCCGCAGCCGTTTTCGGACCCACCCCAGGCACTCCGGGAATGTTGTCAGACACGTCACCAGTCAATGCTAGCAAATCCCCTATCCTTTCTGGCGGCACTCCCCATTTCGCGATAACTTCGGGGGATTTAAGAATTTGATAAGCTTCGCCTGACGTTGATTTTGCAGGACTATAAATCGAAACCGAGCCATCAACGAGTTGCATGAGATCTTTATCATTGGTTGCTAAAATTACCTCGGCTTCGGTCGCAACTTGACGCGTTAAAGTCGCAATCGCGTCGTCGGCTTCTTGGTTCGGGATACAAAGTAGATGGTAGCCCAGAAGCTCAGTGAGTTGATAAATAGTCGGTAATTGTGCCTCCAAACTTTCCGGCGTTTCTTTACGATTGGCTTTATATTCCGGCTGAATTTTCAAACGCCATTCTGGCACACCACAATCAAACACAATCGCTCCTAGATCAGGCTTCAACTCCTGGGTCATGCGTCGAATCGCCTTGATAAAACCAAAAACAGCGTTAGTCGCTTCTCCTTTTGAATTATGCAAATGCGCAATCGCATAAAAAGCGCGATAGGCATAGTAATGACCATCAACCAGCAGCAGTCTCATGAACGTGAATAATTCTAATGATTTCTTGGTCAGTTAGAATCATATCCAAAGGAAAATCCCAGATGTCTACGGGCAAAAGATCAACCTCTTGAACCGAATAAAAAAGGCCAATGCGAAATGCTTGGGGAGCCCGACTAGCAAAAAAACGGTCAAAATGACCCTTACCCCGTCCCAAACGATGTCCTCGACGATCAAATGCCAAGCCAGGCGTTAGAATAATTTCCAGAGTTTCCGGAGCCGCTTCTTTTTCTTGATCAAAAGGTGGTTCAGGAAAACCGAGCGAATTAGGCATTAACTCTTCCCATGCTTCCACCCACATGCAATGCATATCAACTTGTTGCGGACCAACAAAAGGGAAAGCGACCTGTTTGTTCATTTCGCGTAGTTGAAGGAAAATGGGCTGTGTATCAATTTCCTCTGGTAAAGGCGCAAAAAGAAGAAATTTGTCAGCTTTTCGAACTTCGGGCAAGTCAAAGAGTCGTCTGGCAACTTGCTGCGACCATTGTTGACGTTGCTCGATGGTGACACCTTGAAGAGTTTGGCGCAGGTGCTGGCGCAATTCTGGTTTGGCATTAATCATAGACTATTATAAAGTTGTCGCGAAAAAAAACTTTACGCAAGCCGCGAATTCTCATGCTAGCATTATAACCATGACTGTTAGAAAAAAGAAACAACGCAGTTTTATTACCGAAGTTTTGTTGCCTTCTTTATTCACTCGTCGATTAGGCCAAAGACAAAAACCCATTTTTCCTAAACTTAAAACAGGACAAATTGGGATTACTTGGATTGGGCACGCTTCTTTTCTCATTCAAACTCCTCACCACAATTTGCTCATTGATCCCAATTGGGCCAATTGGCTGGCAGTCATTCGTCGGTTGCGTCATGCCGGATTTCATATCGATGATTTGCCCAATATTGATTTAGTTTTAATTACCCACGCTCATTTTGATCATCTGAATCGTCGAAGTTTGCGACAGATTGCTGACCAGCAACCTATCGTCGTTCCCGCCGGCGTGAGCGGTTTAGTGGAAAATATGGGTTTCCATTTCATTCACCAAATGAAATGGTGGGATACCTGGCAACATGATGGTCTGGAAATTACCTTTACTCCTGCAAAACATTGGGGTGCGCGGTTTTTAGCAGACACCCATCGGGGTTTCGGAGGCTATGTTATTCGTTATCATGACCGATCCATTTATCACGTGGGCGATTCCGCCTATTTCGAAGGCTTCAAAGAAATCGGAGAACGATTAAAACCGGAGATTGTTCTCATGCCCATTGGCGCTTACGATCCACCCTCCGGTCGTGACGTCCATATTTCTCCTGAGCAAGCAATCGAGGCCTTGGATGATTTAAAAGCAAAACTCTTAATTCCCATGCATTTTGGGACTTATCGCATGAGTTATGAACCCTTTCATGAGCCGCCCGAGCGTTTATTGCGAGCGGCCGTGAAACAAGGCGCTCTTTCTCAAATTCGAATGTTAAACGAAGGCTTGCCGGAAGTGTTTTAAGACTAAATAACAGCCTAATCATCATTTGACAAAGCCTGTTTAATAGATTTAATTAAGAGTTATTATTAATTAACTTTAAGCTATATGGGTCTTTTCAAGGATTTAATTAAAACAGTTTTCAAACGGGGTCGTATCATGAGACTCTCCCCGACGGCACTTACAGCTCGCGTAACAACTTTTCGGACAGAAGGCTATGCCGCTATTGATCAAGTATTAGAGGGGCACAGGGCAAAGTTTAGTACAGTAAGATGGGATTTAAAAGCTGCATCTAGGATTTCTGCCGAAACAGAGCGCTCTTTAGGAAAGATCAACCCAATCGTTCGAAGTGCCTACTATGGGGATCGCCTTGAGATAATCCACGCAAAAGCAGTTAAAGCCGCCCGAGCCGCCCATGACTCCTTGTGGAGTGCATCAGAAGGTTTTTTTAAGGCCGCAAAATCCAGGGAAAAAAGCACTTCCTTTCGCGAAGTTGATATAGGGTCTTTAAAAGATGAGCTGCTAAAAACCATACAAGAAATAGAAAAAGGAAATCCCTATCACCGTGGAAATATCAGTGCGAATTCTAATGATGCTCATACAGCTCTTAAACAATTTTGGGAAGAAAATTTAGACGTCCCCTTAACAGACCCCTTTATAAAAGGTAAAGCCTTAAAAGAAATTGATGATTCATTCAGTATATATTCCTCCTATGATAACGCAGTTTTAGCAGTCCAAGCAGAAGCTCATTGTGCATTTGATGCTGTTGCGAAAATGGATTTAAACTCTCCTGCAAATATTGAACAGGCCGAGGCTATCATAAATAGTTTGCTCACCAAAATGGATCAAGCTAACGAACTTGGATTAGCTGCTCAGGAGTCAACAAAAGAACTTGTTGTTTATAACACTCGAATTATGACACAGGTTGTTATCGAAGGGGAAGATCGAATATATCAGGGTGCGGGTATTGCAGCAGGCATTGGAACTCAAGCTAGCGGTTCCGCATCAGAAAAGCCTGAAGAACCTCCTCCATATGTGGCTACAGGATTGGAAGCGGTTGGGGATGCTATGGACACTATAGATAAAGGTCTTGCTACAGTAGTCTCAACCAAAAACGCTTTATTAACTGGCGGCTTGCTCCCAAACACCGGTCATCAAGCCCTAGCTAACGAAGAGCAAGCTGCTAAATTCGTAATGGAAAATGCTGTGGCACCCGTTTTGAAAACGAGAGATGGGATGGAAGTAGTAGAAGCTTTGGGTGAAGCAACTCGCTCTATCGATGCTACTATTGATATAGGCGTTAAAGGAGTTGAAAGTTTAGGCAAAGCGTTAGACAACAACAATGAGGCTCCTTCCACTATTAACAATGCAAGAAGAAGAATTGATGAGGTCTTGCAGAAAACTCAAAACCCTGTTGATACTTCTTGGCAAGAAAAGCCAACAGTTCATTTAGGAATTTAATCCAACTGATTTAATTCTCTATTTTAGAGACCTAAACCACTTTCAATTGTTCTAAATCAGGTATTCGTTTTTTACTTAAAGAAAATCGGAATAATTAAAATCGCGACAATATTAACGACTTTAATCATCGGATTCACAGCAGGCCCCGCGGTGTCTTTATAAGGATCGCCAACCGTGTCACCTGTCACACTAGCCGCGTGAGCGGGAGAATGTTTGCCGCCGTAATTACCAAGTTCGATATATTTTTTAGCATTATCCCATGCGCCACCGCTAGAAGTCATGGCAATGCCAATAAACAGGCCCGTAACAATCGTGCCAACTAAAACACCACCGAGAACTACTGGCCCCAAAGCTGGAATCGCTGCTACTCCAATAACAAAAATAAGCGGCAATAAAGCGGGTAAAATCATCTGACGCAAAGCGGCTTTGGTTACAATGTCAACGCATTGACCATATTCAGGTTTTTCTTCACCTGTTAAAATGCCGGGTTTCGCTCCAATTTGACGACGCACTTCGCGAACGACTGCACCCGCTGCGTTACTGACAGCGTCCATACTATAAGCAGTAAACATAAAAGGAAGTAATCCACCGATAAATAAGCCAATAATGACTTGCGGCTCTTTTAATGAAAATTGCAACGTATCCATAAAATGAGCATTCCCAGAAAGAACAGCTTTTAACTCTTCCACATAAGAACCAAACAAAACCAACGCCGCCAAACCCGCTGAAGCAATTGCATAACCTTTTGTCACGGCTTTCATCGTATTACCGATCGCATCCAATTCATCCGTCACAGTTCTTACTTCGCTCGGTAAGGCAGCCATCACCGCAATACCACCCGCATTATCCGTAATCGGACCAAACGCATCTAACGAAATAATAATACCCGCCAAACTTAACATCGCTACCACAGCAATCGCAATGCCATAGAGACCCGCAAAATGATAGGAAAACAGAATCGCAATACCGATAAATCCAACCGGCAACGCTGTAGCATGCTGACCCACACTCAAACCCGTAATGATATTCGTAGCGTGACCCGTTTCCGAAGAACGCGCAATACGACGCACGGGATCATATTGCGTGGAAGTATAATAGTTCGTTATTAAAACCACAACATATGTCATCACAATACCGACCAATGAAGCATAATAAAGGGAAGTCGCACTTTTTACCGTTCCATTAATCGCTAAGCCATTCGGAAAAAGATAGTGCGTAATCGGCCAAAAAAGAATCGCAGAAAACAGCCCGCTAATTAAAACCCCGCCGGTTAAAAGAGAGGCGGGTTTTCCTTTAAATAAATTAATAAAAGCTATGCCTAAAATTGAACCAATGATGGAAAGACCGCTTAATAAAAACGGAAACATCAAGGCTGCCGGATTATCCACAGTCAGAAATCCGATGAGAACTGCACCAATCAAACTTACTGCATAAGTTTCAAAAACGTCCGCGGCCATCCCCGCGCAATCTCCCACATTATCGCCCACGTTATCAGCAATCGTGGCAGGATTACGAGGATCATCTTCTTCCAATTTGCTTTCAATTTTCCCCACTAGATCCGCACCCACATCCGCAGCTTTTGTATAAATTCCTCCACCTAACCTGGCAAAAACCGAAATCAAACTACTACCCAGCGCCAAACCGACTAAAGCGTCCAAAGCCAATTTCACATCACCCGTTTGTTTCAACATGAAATGATAAAAAATTCCCACAGACAAAAGAGCCAAACCCACAACAAGCAAACCCGTAATCGCGCCACCATTAAAAGAAACTTTCAACGCAGAATGAATCGATTTCGAAGCCGCTTGCGTCGTTCGCACATTCGCGCGCACCGCAATCGTCATCCCAATGTAACCCGCCATCAAAGAACAAACTGCGCCAATTAAAAACCCGATAGCCGTTTGCATGTTGCGAAAATTCCACACTAAAACAAAAATCAAAATCGCAATCACGCTAATGGTCATCACCTGACGATGCAAATAAGCGGAAGCTCCCTCCTGAATTGCCGTGGCAATCTCTTGCATACGTGCATTGCCACTATCCGCCCGCAAAATCATACGAATTAGAACAAGTGCTGCTAAAAGACTTACTCCTCCAAGGGCCAAAGCAACTGTCATCGGATATTGAATCAAAATCTCTTTCATGGGAATCTTACCTTCATTTTATTTCATTCACTAAATTGGGCAGGAGAATGGGGAGTTTTGCTAATTGTTCAAGCTTAAATAATAAATTAGTGACAAGCGATAAACGGCAGATAATAAAAAATCGCGCTTATGAACAAACACATGAAAATGCACCATTTATAAATCTTAATAAAAATTAATTGACAAAACAAAAATGTTATTTTAACCCTTTGCTAGGGTAAATCGCCCAATTAAGGATTAAGGAAAAATAAGGAAAAATCACATGAAATTAAAAAATCTCCTAAGCGGAGCTTTGGCCTTCGCATTGTGTCATTCTTCTGTCAATGCCGGTGAAGAAGCTACCGAAAAAAAAATCAAAGAACTCGAAGCTGCGATTGAAGATCAAGGCATCTACGTTGAAACTTCGCAAAAAGGCATCGTGTTGAGCGGTTATGTCGACACTAGCTACACCTACAATTTCAATGGTGGGGGCACTTCTGCTGGAGGAAAAGAGATCACTGACGTTTCTGGAGTTGGTAACGACAGCCAAGATTTCAGTCTCAATGCTGTAAAACTTGCACTGGAAAAAGCCTTGCCCGAAGAAAATGAACTGGCAGCCGGATTTCGCATTGATCTGATGATGGGTGAAGATTGGCAGGACAGCACAGAAACAGGCGTTTTCGTCGAACAAGCTTATGTGCAATTTCGTGTTCCTGTTGGTAATGGCTTAGATTTTCGCTTCGGAAAAATGATCCCTCTCTTGGGTTATGAAGCGTATGAAAGACCCGCCAATGACAACTTTTCTTACGGCTTGCTTTTTACCTATGCTTACACTGGTTTCGATACTGGGATTGATATGACATATTCCTTTACCGATTGGTTGAGTGCAACCCTGCGCTTCGCCAACACCGATGGTGATGATAGTGGTTTTTATGATAACTCCGACGTGTCCAAATCAATTTCAGGCTCCATCAATTTTACAGCTCCCGGCGAAAATGCTGATCTTGCTTTGCTTTTCTATTATGCTCCAGAAGGCACCGCCAATTACAACGTGCCCGTTCGAGTTGATGGTGAAGAAACTTTCATTGAAAATGATCAAGCTGTTATCTTTAACATGTATGGAAGTTGGCTGCCAAAAATGTTTAATGATAAGTTAAAATTAGCTTTTGATGCCGCAATCGGCTTTACCCAAGATAATTATCTCGCCGCAGATAGCTCTGAGAATAACGCCTCGTTCTGGGGCATCGGACTTTATGCCAAATACCAATTCACCAAAGTTTTCAGCTTGGCTGGACGTGCGGAATATCTTCATGACAGCGATGGTACAGCCAAAGCGGCAGACTCTTTCGAAGACGGATTCGATTTTCGTGATTCCCCTATCTATACATCACAAACCGATCTTTATAGTTGGACCCTCACTGCGGGATTCGATATCTGGGAAAATCTCTTAACCCGAATCGAATATCGTTTGGATGTTGCAAGCTCCGATGATGCCAACAATGCTTTTAACAACGATCAAAGCACACAGCATACGCTGTCCTTCAACATGGCTTACCAATTTTAATAAATTCGCTGTTAGCTTAACCAAATTAAGCATTCAGCAGTTAGGCTTTTCTATAGATCACCTATACAACTTAACGGAGAAATTCATCTAATCATAAAAAAATTGGATGTTAGTTAGCTAACATCCAATTTTTTATTTCTACTTCTTTATTTTCTTTATCTGTTATCGTTTTTAGTCGTTACTTAAGACTAGGCACTTGTTGATAATTAAAGTGTTGACAGAAAATACAAAATTCAATAGCACGTTAATAATATGAAATTAAGACTCATTCTCAATTTAGTTGTTTTAACCCTTACTATCAATTTTACTCATGCTGCAGAAGATCCTACTGATAAACGAATTAAAGAACTTGAAGCTGCGATTGAAGATCAGGGAATATATGTCGAAACTTCTCAAAAAGGTATTGTCTTAAGTGGTTACGTCGATACCAGCTACACCTACAATTTTAATGGAGGCGGGACCTCTTCCGGAACAGGTCGACCTGTTACTGACGTTTCTGGAGTCGGCAGCGACAGCCAAGATTTCAGCGTTAATGCAGTCAAACTTGCTTTAGAAAAAGCGCTTCCCGATGAAAACGAGCTTGCTGCAGGTTTTCGCGTCGATCTTTTGATGGGTGAAGACTGGCAAGATGGCACGGAGGTCAGTGGTGTTAACGTGCAACAGGCTTACGTGCAATTTCGCGCTCCCATTGGCAACGGCCTCGACTTTCGTTTCGGGAAAATGGTTGCTCTACTTGGCTACGAATTGGACGAACGTCCCGCTAATGATAACTTTTCTTACGGCCTCCTTTACACTTATGCCTACACGGGACCTGATACGGGCATCGATATTTCCTACTCTTTCACCGATTGGCTATGCGCCACTTTACGCTTTGCCAACACCGATGGGGACGATAGCGGATTTTACGATAACTCCGACGTTTCAAAATCGATTTCAGGTCAAATTTGCATGACTTCCCCTGGAGAAAATGCCGATTTAGCATTAGGTTTTTACTACGCTCCAGAAGGCACAGCTAATTACGGTATTCCGATTCGAGTCGATGGTGAAGAAACGTTTGTGGAAAATGATCAAGCGCTTATCTTCAACATGTTTGGAAGTTGGAAACCCAAGATGTTTAACGACAAATTGAAACTCGCTTTTGATTCCGTCATCGGTTTCACCCAAGACAATTATCTTGCCGCCGATAGCTCTGAAAACAACGCATCATTCTGGGGCATCGGACTTTATGCCAAATACCAATTTACCAAAGTTTTCAGCTTGGCTGGACGCGCGGAATATCTTCATGATAGCGACGGCACAGCCAAAGTGGTTGATTCGTTTGAAGACGGTTTCGATTTCCGTGATTCTCCTATCTACACTTCGCAAACTGATCTTTATAGTTGGACCCTCACCGCTGGATTCGACATTTGGGAAAATCTCTTAACCCGAATCGAATATCGTTTGGATGTTGCAAGCGCCGATGACGCTAACAACGCTTTCAATAACGATCAAAGCACACAACACACCCTATCTTTCAATGTGGCTTATCAGTTTTAACCTTCAATTTTAATAAGTCACCACATTCGGTTAAAAGTGTAAAGGCAACTCCGAAACAACTTGGAGTTGCCTTTTTGATTGGGATAAACCACGGAAATGGATATCACCAAAAACTTATTATTTTTTATCTTCCAATAGACATGGAAGATGCTGGCCCCATAGAAGAATCCTCAGTAAAAGCCTCCACCGACTGCTGTTTCCCCGCAGCCGCTGCCCACACTTCATCACTGGTACCTTCGCGTGGAACAGAAGGCTTCTGATCTGGAACATGAGAATAAGAAGGAAACTTTAATTCTCGAGCAGGCTTATCTTCAATGACAATTTTCCCTGGAGTTGGGTTTACTAAATTAATGATAGGATTAACCACCTGACCCGGAATCTTAACTAGAGAATCAGTAACAGGAGCTATGGCATTATCGACAGTTCCCACTACCGCAGGTTTAATCCCTTTATCAACTACAACGCCTAAAGGCTTAATCACCCCTTTTCCAATAGCATCCCCTTCCGCTTTATCCACAATTTCACCCGCATTCTTAATCTGACCGCCAGTCGCCACAAAACCAGTTCTATTCAATGCTCCAATTTTAACGGCATCGACCGCATCAAGAACAGGCGCAGCTGTGTCTAAAACCGGCATAACAACCGTTTCAACCGCTAAAGAAGTCGTATCCGCGATGGTATTCCAAGTAGCCTCTCCAGAAGTTGCTTTTTTTTCACTATCATCTCCAGTCAAAACAGGTGCAGTAAAACCAGCCAGCAATCTAGGGTCTGTCATAATTTTCTGATTGGCTTCCCTCACCACTCTTTCAGCCTCTTTAAGTTCAGCCACAGCCCGTTCTGCAGATCGTATAAAATCTTCAGGGTTTAGCTCCCTCTCCGCACTCAACATATCTTCAAATTTAGCTTTGGCGTTAGCCACTGCCTGCCAAGCCTTATCTGCTGCTTTTTTCGCTTGAGTAGCCGCCTCAATCACTTCAGGAATTTCAGTTGTTCTTTTAGCGAGCTCTAATAAATTTTTAGAAGCATCCACGGAACTTTGAGCCACTTCTTTTAAAGAATCGAGGGATCGATCGATTTCTATTTGAAGGGGTTTATTGCCTTTAATGTTATCTGCCAATCTATAATGACGATTTTCAACTAATGGCTTTAGCCTGCCTAATAAAGATTCAAAACTCTGAGTCAAAGTAGAAGCAAAATTTGCAGCTTCAGCAGCTGCCTCAGACGCGTAAGGAAGACTTTCTAAAGCTAACAATCGGCGCTGTTCATTCGTAGTTGCTAATCGTTCCGCACGAACCTGACGCTGAGCTTGACGCCGAGCCTCCAACCAATCGCCTATCGCTTTTAGAACTCTATTTTTCCCGCCCATAATCGTTCCCTTGATTTTTAATTTTCATAAAGATTAAAGTAATAAAACCTGAGTTGAAGCTTTTGTCAAATTAAGTTTAGCCCGAACCCTTAACCATCCCAAAACACCTATTTCCTTCACAAAATTTATGATCAATCTTGCTACACCGTTAGTAACAAGGAGAGGTTAGTTTTAATTTTTCAAATTATTAAAACCATAAAGGCAACTCCGAAACAACTTGGAATTGCCTTTTTGATTGGGATAAACCACGGAATGGGTATCACCAAAAAATTTACTTCTTTTACCTAGAAATAGGCATCGAAAGTTCTTCCGCAATTGAAGAATCCTCAGTAAAAGCCTCCACCGACTGCTGTTTCCCCGCAGCCACGGACCAAACTTCATCACTGGCGCCTTGCACGCTAGGAACAAAAGGTTTTTCTGGATTTTCTGAAGTTAAAGAAGGCAAGGGACAACACACTTCAGGAAGCGGTTCATGTTGTGGCGGCGCTTTTAATTTTGCACTTCCCCTTCCATCATCGCCAACTCTGGCTTCTTCGATAGAAGTTTCATAAGCTACTACGCCTTGAATCACAGCAGGCACAACTAGTCCATCGATCCATTGATCTTGCTTTTCAGGAGGAACCACAGCGCCAAACGGATTGAAAACTTCAGCCGCTTCCTGCTTTTCATGTTCCGCAACCTCTGCAACACCAACTCCTCCTACAAGACCACTAATCTCTTCACCGCCACGACTCACTCTAAGAGTGTTAGCAGCAGTCTCAACAGCAGTATTAGCCCATTCCGCTTCTTTCAAAGCAGCGGCTGCTGCTGCTTCAGCCTCAGCAAAATCCTCTGCAAGTCCACTTTTAGCCGCTTTTTCAAATTTAGCAGCGGCATCTAAAGCAAAAGTTCTCGCTCGCTCAATTTGTGCTATGGCTCCACGACTCTTTTCGTTAGAATCCAGCATGTCCGCTCGCGCTCCGTCACGTGCCTCCACGCCTGCTCGAAACCCGATCATTTGCTCATCAGAAACTTTACTCGGATGCACAACAGTTTTAGCTTCTTCTGCTGCTTCAGTAAAAGCAGCTCTTGCTTTATTTCCAGCATCTTCCAATTTTCTCGTCAAATCGTCAAAAGCTTGAGAAGCCTTTTGACAAGCTTGCTTGGTTCTTGTACTGCGACTGAAAAAAGCGACTAGCCCTCTTGCTCGACGAGCTACGTTAACCACACCCACTGCCTCGCTCATTAACCGAGCGGCTTTTCTCGCATCACGAGCTGCTATCACAGCTTGGAAAATCCTGGCCCCTCGAGCAATATCTCTTCCACTCATCGCATTTGCCATAATTTTCCTTTTTTGTGTATTTTCAAGTAATGAAACCCCATTAACAAACTTTGTCAAATTTTTCCTAATCTTAAATTGCCTATTTTTCTCAAAAACTTGGCAAGTATGGCGTTTACCCTACAGTGCAATCGATGCGGTTAGTTTTTGTTTTTTATCTTTTGATTGCATCTCAGGCAGTTGCAGAGTTGAAACAGCCCGAGATTTTATTGGCTTCAGCTTCTCCTGCTAAAGTGCCGGCAAATGGTTCGGTCGCCATCACTTTAACCCTTCAAGATCAACGAAAAAATCGTCCTTTTTCTTTTTCCAAAAAAGAATTCAGTTTTGTCATCGCTGCCCCTCCCCAACATGGCGTGCTAACCCAACTGCAGCAATTTCCCAGACAAGCCCAGTTCGATCGCGCAACGGTAGTTTACACTCACTCGGGCGATAACAATACCTCAGTCGACACCTTTGCGTTCGAAGCGCGGAGTGATGACGCTGTCGTTTCAGGCGTGGCTAAAATTCAAATTTTACAGCCTCAATTGACCATCGAACCCAAAACCGAATTGAATTTTGGTTCTATTATAGCTGAGCAATCTTCTTCCCAAGAAATTTTTCTTTTTAACTCCGGTGAAGTACCCGTAAAAGGCGTGTTAACAATTGCGCCTCCTTTTTCATTATCAGACTCCCTTTATTCATTGAGTCCCAACGAACGCAAAAAAATCATCATCCAATGTCAACCCCCAAAAGCAGGCGTTTATCAAGCTCAACTTCAATTCAGCTTTTCTCCGCAACTTCATTATCGCTTGGAAGCGACTGCCCTTTCGCCTTTGGCTTTTTTCCCTGAAATATTGGACTTAGGAACTCACGCGCAGAATGAGCCATTCACGGGGAAAATAAAACTTTTCAATCGCGGAAAAAAAATAAAGCGCGTTTCTTTAGTATTGGATCCTCCTTTTCACACGGAAAAAGAGTTTGAAACGATAGCGGGTGAAAGCGCTAAGGAACTCACTATTCAAGCCATCCCGCTAGCTCCCGGTTTTTTTCAAGGCAAAATCATCGCCCAATCCGCTCCTCATCATGCCATAGCGCAAACTCAGTTGAAAAGTTTGCGTGAAACAAAATTGGAAATGATCTCATCGTCTGATTTTGGGAAAAGAAATCTCGATCAAAAAATTTTCACTAACAATCTGTTGATTGCCAATCGCGGGGAGGTGACTTGGCTGGGAAAAGTCGAAACTCTCGACCCTTTTTATTTGCCCACGAAACGTTTTGAAGTTGGGGCAGGCAAAACACAAGTTGTAGAAGTCATTTTTCGTCCCCTGAATCAAAAAAAATTTCAGGAAAAAATAATTTTTACTGAAGAAAAAACGGGACGCGCTCAATCTTTTCCCTTACTTGCGGAAAGTTTTCTTTCTCATAGCACGAATCAGGTTTCACCCCTTTTTGGCGATTCTTTTTCCTCAGTCGCAGCGCTCCCTTTTCAAAAAAACATCATTTCTTCAGAACCCCTATTAGCGTTAACGGGTCTTTATCAGAAAATGGTGGAACCGGAAAAAGCTTTAATCAAATGGAAATCCCGCGAAGATCCCGCTCTGTTTCGTCTTTATCAAAATAAATGGCAATGGAACGCGGATAAGAGTCGTGTGATCGAACAATGGCAATGGTTGGAAGATGTGCCTTGCGAACGTTTAGATTCCGATTCGCTAGGATTTTTCGTGGATCGTTTACGCCCGAAATGGAGCTATGCCTTTTCCATTTGGCAAGTGGACGAGACTGGCCACGTGCTTGGTAAAGGTAACCCCTTTTTCATTGCGACTCCGGCTTCTGTGCTCCAACCGGTTTCTTATAAAATCTGGATGATTCTCGGCGCCACTTTGCTGGTGGGCTTGGGATTTTGGGCTTTGAAAAATATCAATCGTTGGTTTGGCGGCGCTTTAGGCGGCTGATTCTGAAACCGTCTGTCCCGCCAAAAGTTCATCCAACCTTTTCCATTGCGTTTCTGGCATGGAATTAAAAGCGTGAAGATAAATCAAAACATCAATTTTAGGATGGCCAGCAAAAAGGTTGTTCATCGCTTTTTCTAAAATCGCTTTTTCCGGTTCGGCAGGAAAATTTTCGACGCATCCAGCTTGATGTTCAATATGAAGTTCATTCAAAAAATCGGTGAGTAACCCATTTTTTTCTCCAAGCAACCACTCGGATAAACAACGAAAGGAAAGCGGCAACGAGGTGGGCAATTGCAACACAGTCATGATCTTGGGATTACGTTCCGTGCGCGGCATTTGTTGAATCACAGGAAGGCGGGTACCATGAGCTTTGCTTAACAAATGAAGCAATTCACGATAAAGCAATTTATTATTTTGATGCAAATAATCTAAAATTTCTGATGCTTTGCTCCCGGGCATCCACTGGAACAGTTCACAGGCGTTCATTGTTTTTTCTCATCTTTTTAGTTTGTGTGGCGACGCTAGCATGGCTCTTGCGACTTTTCCACTGCCAAATCAAAGGCAAACCATCAAGATGAAATGTTTTTCGAAGATGAGTTTCCAAAAATGTTAGCCAACTCGGCAGAAGCAACTGAGGGTCATTGCAAAACCCTAAAAACGTGGGTGGCTTCATGGTTGCGGTTGGATTAACAGCGGTTACATACAAAATTTTAAATCGTTTGCCCTGGCGCAGTGGCGGGGGGTGGCGCTGGATCAGTTTTTGAAGAGTTCGATTTAAAGGGCCGGTGGCGATGGGCGCTTGCGAGCGTTTGATTAAATCATCAATCGCCGCAAATAATTGGTTCAATCCTTTTTTCTCTAAGGCGCTCACAAAAATAATCGGAGCGTCGTAAAGAAAGAAAAGCTGTTGATGAATGGCTTGCTGAAAGGCTTCTTGGAAAGTTAACGTTTTTTTAGGAGCGCGACCTTGCGAAACCAAAGAAGGATCTTCCCATTTTATGCCGCGTGTTAAATCCCATTTGTTAACAATAATGAGACACGGCTTTTTGGCTTTTTGAATGAGGCCGGCAATTTTTTTATCCTGTTCAGTGATTCCTCGGTCGGCATCGATAACCAGCAAACATACATCGGTTCGTTGAATGGTGTGAGCGGTGCGCGCGGTCATTTGCCGCTCCAGTTCATCGGAAAGATGACGTTTCTGTCGCATGCCAGCGGTATCAATCAGGAGGTAAGGTTGTTGAGGTCGATTTTTTCTAAAATAAGGCACTTCAATCGCGTCTCGTGTCGTGCCCGGAATTTCACTCACGAGTGTTCGACTATCTTTCAGCGTGGCATTAATTAACGAGGATTTGCCAACGTTGGGGCGTCCTACGAAAGCAATTTTGATCGCATTACTAAAAGAAGAAGAATTTTTTTTCTCATTATCTTCATTTTCTGGCAAAGCGTGCAGGGCTTGTGTCATTAATTCAGTAACGCCCCGACCATGAGCAGCAGAAATGGCAATCGTTGGGGAAAAGCCTAATTTTAAAAAATCGTTCTCATAAAAATTTTGCTTGGGATCGTCCATTTTATTAACCACTAGAAAAACGTTTTTTTCTTCTCTTCGCAAAATTTCAGCAATTTCCTGATCCAACGGCGTTAACCCCGCTCGACCATCCACTACCCAAAAAATCAGGTCGGCCATGGTAATGGCCAACTCCGCCTCTTGCTGAATAGCTTCGGAAAAACCGGAAGCGTCTTCAAGCCCTATCCCCCCCGTATCAACCAAAGTCAAGGTGCGACCTTGCCAAAGACAATCCGCTACGAGTCGATCGCGCGTGACACCCGGTCGATCGTGCACGAGGGAAAGGTTTCTTCGAGCGAGCCGATTAAAGAGCAACGACTTGCCCACATTCGGGCGACCAACCAGGGCAATGGTTTTTTTCATTAGTATGTTGATAACAAATTTTTAATTTCTGTAAACACGGCCTTGCTTGATAAACAATTTTTCTTATCCTGCCATAGAAAAAAATAGGAAGAATAAAAAACATGAAAGATTTTGCTGTAGTTGGTTTAGGAGTAATGGGTGAAAACCTGATTTTAAATTTGGAGCGTAACGGAATTTCGGTTGCGGTTTACAATCGGTCTTATTCGAAAGTGGAGGATTTTTTACAGGACCGCGCTAAGGGCAAAGCCATTTCTGGCATGTCCACGCTACAAGAATTAGTGAAATCTCTTAGTGCACCCCGTCGTATTTTGCTTATGGTAAAAGCGGGACGCGCAGTGGACGCGGTTTTAGAAGAGTTAGTACCTTTACTTTCACCAGGCGATGTGGTGATTGACGGTGGTAATTCGCTTTATACCGATACAGATCGGCGTTATGAAACTTGGAAAGGTCATGGCATTCACTTTTTTGGTATGGGAGTGAGTGGAGGCGAAGAAGGAGCACTCAATGGCCCTAGCCTAATGCCCGGAGGCGATCGCGCCGCGTATGAATCGCTACAACCGATTTTAGAAAAAATTGCCGCTAAAACTGATTCTGGTCCATGCGTAACTTATGTGGGAGCCAAAAGCGCCGGCCATTTCGTAAAGATGGTTCATAACGGCATTGAATATGGCGATATGCAGCTTATTGCTGAGTGTTACGATCTTTTGCGTCACGCTTTGGGATTATCATTAGATGAAATTCAGCAGCTTTTTGAAAAATGGAATCAAGATCGTCTCTCTTCTTATTTGATCGAAATCACCGCCCGCGTCGTCAATGCCAAGGATGATTTAGGCTCGGGAAAGCCACTTATAGATTTGATCGTAGATTCTGCAGGACAAAAGGGGACGGGTAAATGGACCACCATGAGCGCCTTGGATTTAGGCATATCAATTCCTACTATTACCGCGGCGGTCGATGCCCGCCTCATTTCTGCGAAAAAAGAAGAAAGACAAAAAGCGGCTCAATGTTATCCTCGACAAATCGAGAGCAGAGAAAATAGTAAAGAGTGGATTCCTCAAATCGAAGCAGCGCTTTATTTGTCAAAAATTTGTTCCTATGCGCAAGGCTTCAGCATGTTAAAATTAGCTTCGGAACAATTTCAGTATCAATTAGATCTATCTGAAATTGCCAGAATTTGGAAGGGTGGCTGCATTATTCGAGCGATTTTTCTCGATCGACTACGCCAAACCTTTCAAGAAGAAATAAGTCTCAGCAACCTTTTAGTCGCAAAAACCTTTCAAGATGAATTGAAAAAAGGGCTCTCAAGCTGGCGAAACGTGGTAAAAATGGCTATTGACCAGAGAATTGCCGTTCCTGCCATATCAGCCTCTCTCAATTATTTTGAAAGCTATACACGGGAGCGTTTACCTGCGAATTTAATCCAAGCACAACGTGACTTTTTTGGAGCACACACTTTCGAAAGAGTGGATAAATCCGGCTTTTTCCATGCAAAATGGGAATGATTTTAAAATAAAAATTAAATCTTAATTATTTATTAATAAATAACTTATAAAAATAATTAAAAAATTTTGTAATTTTATTTGACAAAATTGTTTAATTAAGATAATTTTCTTAAAAATTAACATTTAAATATATTTTTATTATAAATGAACAAAAATGAAACAGATTCTAAATGGGTAGGAAGTTATTGGGATAATTCATTACCTCGTAATATCAAACTAAAAAATAAAACCTCCAACAGAAAGAAACGGAAAACTATGAAACATAAAAACCTCCACCTCATAGCATTAACCCTCTCCATGGTTATGGTAGGGGCTTCAAGCCGAGCTTATGAACTGGTGCCCTGCAGTAAAGACACCTCCATTCGCAATAATAGTATTTTTGTCCGAGGCGCATCGTCTTCGGTAAAAATCATTGCTCACAAAAGCCAAGCTTATTTAGAATTTCCTTTAAATAATGCCATCGCTTCATCACCCAAGATTAATCTTGTATTGCAGACTAAAGGAATCCGTAGAGCCAAAAATCTAACAGCCTTAGAAGTCACGGGAACATGGAATGAACGCAGTTTAGTTGCGCCTCATGGGGTTGGGCCTGTTAGAAGTATAGCGATTCCTATGCCTAAGCGCGGCGTGCTTAAGTTAGATGTCACCGATTTAGTCAAATCTCAAGCTGCTGCCGGCAAATCCAGTATTAACTTAGCTTTATCATTAGATCGCGGCGCTTTACAAGTCATGGCCCGTGAGTCGGGTTTAGGCGCACAATTAGAATTCTGCGGCAATAGCGGTGGCTCTACCTATAATAATGGCACAACCATTGTAAATAATAATATCACTAATATCACACCTGACACCGGCATCCTAGACATCAATGCCACAGTTAATATTAACTCCAATATTAACTTAAATGGTTCAGTCAAAATTGGAGACCTGACCATTAATAAACTTCTTAAAGTTAATGTTCACATTGAACCACCCCCAATCTTAGGCGGAATACTTTGGTCAACAGTTATCCCAAACATAACTCAACCCGGTGACATTATCTTATCGGTCAACGGATTTGGATTAACTGACAATCTCTTGCCGCTGGTTGAAGTCAACGCACAAGGTGATCTTCAAATCGGTATTAAGAACCTCAACCTCTTAAATATTCTTAATGTGACTCCTAAAGATCTGACTATTTGCATCTTACGATAATTTCCTAATCCTACCTAACCATCAGGGCGGCTTCTCTTCGGAGGAGTCGCCTTTTTATTAGCTATTAGCTTTTAATTTTTCATTCGTCAAGAACATATCTTAAAAAATAACAAAGGACCAGCTCACAAAAAGCTACACTATTTCCATTGGCTTACTGAAAATCTTTGATTAAATTTTCGCTAATGGATCTTAATTCACTACCCGAAACTCCCGAGCTCACCATTTCCGTACGAGCCTATTATTATGATACCGACGCGGGAGGAGTCGTTCACAACATTGCCTATTTGAGGTGGATTGAAGAAGCCCGCACTCGCCTTGCAGAACATTTGGGTTGGTCTTTAGAAACAATGGCCCAAGGCGAAGAAGTTCCCGTTGTCGCACGAACCGAAATCGATTATCTCCGCCCTGCCCGTTTGGGCGACACTCTCCAAATCCATAGCCAACTCATTCAACTCAAACGTGCCAGCTTCCAAATTGCTTTCACCCTAACCCGTCTCCCTGAGCAAACGCTTATGACCCGTTGTCAACAAACCCTAGCCACCATCCAATTAAAAACCGGCCGTCCCTGTGCCTCCCCTGAAGCTTGGCGAAAACGTTGGCCCCATTTAATTCTAAAAAAGGGTCTAAAAAACTGAAAGCCAACCACTGTAAACACTTTACGGCCTCTGTGGCATGGCATTCTGTGGGGTAATTGAACCATTGCCTTCCGCTAAATTCCACACTGAAGCCTTTGCGGATTCAGCTTCAGCAGCTTGATTTGTCACCTCTTGAACAAGTTTGCCCCTGACAGCAGCATTTCCGGCTACCGTTGGTTGATGCTCTTTTATAATCTCACTCCCCATCTCAATTACTGTATCCATTACGGGACTGAGAGGATTTTCCAAAAAATGAAGACCAGCATTTGCTGTATTAATAAGAGGTGTGGGTTGCCCCGTCACTATACCCGTCAACACTTCCTGAGGAGAAGCAGGAGATAGCGCTTCCATCACATCCCACGCATCGACAGGCTCTTCTTGATTTTCCAAAACAAGTGGCCCGCCAATTAAGGCTGCAGCACCACCACCACGATGAATATCCTTAGCTGCTTGTATACCAATTTCAACTTGCCCCAATCTACGAGTTGTCTGATTAACTAACTGATTGGCTAATGCTGTTAGGTTTGACGCGGCTTCTATAGCAGCGGGCTCGCCCGACAATTGCGCATCAGCAAGGGCTTGATAAGCCTCTGTTTTAATTTTTTTAGCTTCAACCACAGCGCCTCTAGCCAACCTAATATCCCTTTCTGCTAGAGCAAGCGTATTTTGGATGCTTTTCCCTGCATAACGTGGCATTTTAGAAGCCCGATTTGCAACGCGACTAACATTAGCGGCTGCCTGTTCAGACACTCGCCCAATTTCACGAATGTCACCAATAAGCCTAGCCACTCGCAGAAAAATAGTACTAACACTCATAGTTATAACCTCAAGAATTCGTCCAACAATTGGTTACTGCCAAGAATTAAACCCCAAAATGGTCGTGTGTCAAATGAACTTGCTATTTTTTCCTACATCTTCTCAAAATTTTCGCTTTTGCTTTATTAAATAAAATTCGCTAATGATCAATCATCGATTATGTGTGGCATTGTAGCATATTCAGGCGATAAAAAGGCGTATGACATCCTACTCCAAGGATTATATCGCCTGGAATATCGCGGTTACGACTCAGCGGGCATTTGCACGCTTAACGGAAGTCATTTCGATATCCAAAAAAAAGCAGGTCGTATCGACGCCCTAGCTCAACTGGTGAAAAAAAAACCGCCTCAAGGCATGTGCGGCATCAGTCACACTCGATGGGCCACGCATGGCGAACCCACTAATGACAACGCGCATCCTCACTTAGATCAATCTGGAAAATTGGCATTAGTGCACAATGGCGTCATCGAAAACTATCAAACTTTAAAAGATAAACTGCTCGCAAAAGGGCACACCTTTCACTCGCAAACGGACACGGAAGTTTTAGCTCACTTAATCGGCTATCATTACGATTCCATGCCCGAATCGCCCGAACGTTTGCTCAATGCCGTCAAAAAAGCGCTTCTTGAAGTCACCGGCACTTACGGCATTGCTGTACTACACACCGATCGCCCTGGCGAAATTATTGGCGCGCGACGAGGCAGCCCTTTGATTTTAGGCATTGGCGAAAAAGAATTATTTTTAGCAAGCGACGTCACGGCACTCGGCGCCTACACACAGCGCGTTATTTATCTCAATGATTTTGATATCGTTCAAATTCTGGGCAAAAATTACACACTGGAATCGCTTAACCAAAGTTCGATTGATCGTGAAATTTGCAGTATCGACTGGGATCCAGAATCCACCGACAAAGGCGAACATGACCATTTCATGCTCAAAGAAATTTTTGAGCAACCGGCATCTTTGGAGAATGCCATGCGCGGGCGTCTGGATTTGGAACAAGCGACAGCTAAATTTGGTGGTTTGAACTTGGAGGTGCACGCCCTCCGCACCATTGATCGCTTGATCATCACCGGCTGCGGCACTGCCTTGCATGCCGGCATGGTTGGAGAATATATCATTGAAGAATTAGCGCGCATTCCCGTAGAAATTGAAATTGCTAGCGAATTTCGTTATCGCAATTCACCCCTAGATAATCACACCCTGGCTTTTGCCATCAGCCAATCCGGCGAAACTGCTGACACCCTCGCTGCTATGCGTGAGGTGCAACGTAAAGGATTTCGCGCGTTAGGCATTTGTAATGTCGTAGGAAGCACCATTGCGCGAGAAAGTGATGGCGGAATCTTTCTTCACGCCGGACCCGAAATTGGCGTCGCCGCGACCAAATCGTTCACTTCCCAAACTCTTGTGATGGCTTTGCTCGCTCTCTTTTTTGGTCGACTTCGCCACCTTTCTTCTGTCCAAGGTCGCGAATTTTTAAACGCATTAAAAAAATTGCCGGAACAAACGGCAGAAATTTTGGAACAGCATTATCGCATTCAAACCTTAGCAAAAAAATATGCTTCTTCACAAAGCATGCTCTTCTTTGGACGTCAAGCCAACTATCCCGTAGCACTCGAAGGCGCCTTGAAAATGAAAGAGGTTTCTTACATTCATGCTGAAGGTTATCCCTCTGCCGAATTGAAACATGGCGTGATTGCTCTCATCACAGAAAAATTGCCAAGCTTGGTGATTTGTCCACAAGACGGCGTTTATGAAAAAAATTTGAGCAACATCCAAGAAATCAAAGCTCGCAAGGGCCCTGTCATCGCTATCGGCACACAAGGTGATAAAGAGTTAAAAAAACTAGCTGATGACGTGATTGAACTTCCTCAAACGCACGCCTTGCTTCAACCCATTCTCAATGTCATTCCACTACAACTTCTCGCTTACTACACCGCGGTCTATTTAGGACGCGATGTCGACAAACCACGAAACTTAGCAAAAAGCGTGACGGTTGAATAAATTTCATGGCAACTCAGCCCTTAGCAGAAATCGGCGTCATTGGCGGCACCGGACTTTATGAAATTGACGCTTTAAAAAATTCGAAATGGATCACCCTCAAAACGCCTTGGGGCAAACCTTCCGACGAATTTCTAGTAGGTGAAATCACAGGTCGTCAGGTTGCTTTTTTGCCGCGACATGGGCGACATCATCATTTGCTACCAAGCGAAATCAATCATCGCGCTAACATTTACGCAATGAAAACTCTTGGCGTAACACGAATTCTCAGTGTGAGTGCCGTGGGCTCTTTAAAAGACGAGCTAACACCTGGCACGTTTGTCACTCCTAGTCAATTTTTTGATCGCACCAAACGTTCCCCAGAACACACTTTTTTCGGCGACGGCATCGTAGCTCACATCACTTTTGCTCAACCCATTTGTCCGCAACTTCAGACTTTGCTTTATGAAACCGCCTCCGTTACTGGTCCCGCTTTCCTAGGCGGCACCTACGTCAATATCGAAGGCCCCTCGTTTTCGACACAAGCAGAATCTCAAACCTATCACCGTGCCGGCTTTGATGTTATCGGAATGACGAATTTAGGCGAAGCTAAATGCGCACGTGAAGCCGAGATATGTTACGCAACCTTGGCCATGGTAACCGATTACGATTGTTGGCACGAAAGCCACGCTGCCGTCACTGCGGCCATGGTCATGGAACTTTTGAAAAAAAATATTTCACGTGCCCAACAAATCCTGCTTCACACAATCGAAAAAATGCCCCACGAAAGCAGCTGCAAATGCCAGCGCACCCTAAAAAACGCTATTGTCACACCGCGCGCTCACTGGCCAGAAGCGTCTCTTGTTCGTCTTCAATCTATCCTAGAAAAATATCTCAAATAAAAGTTGCAATGTTTTGATCAAATCAAATATTGTTTGTTTATGAAAATTTCATTCTCCAATTTTCCTTCCAAAAAAAAATTTCACTGTATCGGACTCGGTCTTTACCTTGGCTTGCTTACTTTTTCGTCGTCAGCTCGCACTTATGTAAACACGATTTTTCCCTTCAATCAGGCTCCCACCACAACTCGCACCGAAATTGGTGGAATTACCCATGATTCGCAAGGCAACATGCTGGTGGCGGGAACTGCACTCGGTGCAGCAACGTTTCAATTTGAAACAGGTTCCGACAAGAAAAAGTTAAGCTTCCAAAATCCCATGCAAGCATTTGTCGCAAAATACAATCGCGCAGGAAAATTACTCTGGGTCAAAACCTGGACACATGTTGGAGATCTGGGCGCCACACCAACCGTTCGGGCACAAGCTATCACATTAAATGCGAATGACGAAATTTTTATCGCAGGCAACTTTAGTCGCATTGTAGATTTTGATCCAGGAGCTGGTGTTTATTCACTTAGCACGATTAAGGAGAATGCTTATGACGATAACGATTTATTTTTACTAAAATTAAATAAAGACGGTAACTTTCTTTGGGTCAAAACAGCCAGTGCAGGCAAAGATTTTGTAAATTTAATTCCCAACGACATCACCTTGGATAAACAAAACAATATCATTATTACTGGACTACAAGGCGATATTAAAGATCCTACCCTTATCAATCACACTTTTGTTAAAAAATTCAACAGTCAAGGCAACGCGCTTTGGACAAAAACTATTTTTGCCAACACTTCCATTGATAACACCATTAAAAGAGTGGTTGTAGCGGAGGCGCTCGTCACCGATAGTAACAATAATATTTATTTAGGTGGCGAGTTTAGAAGCACCGCTGATTTTGATCCGGGCAATGGCAAATTTGAACTGAAAAGTTCAGGATATGATGGTTTTCTTTGTCGACTAAGTGCTAATGGCGACTTTGTCTGGCTGAAACGAATTGGCGGAAGTGGTGATGACGCGATTAAATCTGTCACGATTGATAAAAATTACAAACTTCTCATCGGCGGTGAATTTAGCGGAAGTGTAGATTTTAATCCAGCTCTCGGAATAGATTTACACACAACTTCTGGCTTTAAAGATGCTTTTCTTAGTCAGTTCAGTCTCAATGGCGCTTATAACTGGACCAAAACTTTTGGCGGACCACAAAGCACAACCACGCTCTATGATTTGGCCATTGACCAACAAAATAATATTCTCGGCGTTAGTTTGTCAGCCCCCATTTTCGCCAACTCTGCCAAAATTGATCTAGATCCCGATTCGATTAAAACAAGCTTTTTCACCATTAAATCCCCTTATCTTTTTACCTCCAAATTTTCTAATAATGGCACCTATCTTTGGGGAAGAGGCATTGAAGTCTTTGATACAGGCGGTGTGTTTAGTCCACCTAACATTTCTGTTAATTCCGAAAACTTCATCGCTTTCGGTGGAACCTTTAAAGGCAAAACCGATTTCGATCCTTCACCTAGTGGTGGCAGCTTGCTGCTCGGATATAATGAAATTCCCGTCTTCTGCTCCTTCGCCATGGAACTTAATAAAAATGGTTATCTCATGCGGCCAGCCCATGACATCAGTGGCGACCACAATTCTGAAATCCTTTGGCAAAACCAAACCAATTACGCGGCTCAAATGGATATCATGACTTATGACGCCAACCAAAACGTGCCACAATATATTCTGGGAGTTAAATTAACTCCTCCTGACACCACCAATAATTGGATTCTCTTCGGCAGCGGCGATTTTAATAGCGATGCCCGACCCGACATCGTTTGGTGGACCAGTCGTCGCACTGATAAGAAAAATTTTTGGGCAGTTTCTTTGATGAATGGATTTCAACCTAGTAGCCATGTCATTAAAGAAGTCTCACCTGTTTGGGAGCTAGCTTGTATCGGCGATTTTGATGGCGATACTCAATCCGATATTCTTTGGCACAATCGCGACACGCACCAATACCAAATCAATTACATGAACAATCTTAACATATCATTAACTCAACAGCTTCTTGATTCCTTACCAGCAAATCAATTTGTTAAAGCTTGTGGTGATTTTGATCGCGATGGTTATCTCGATCTTGTTGTTCAAAATCAAGACACTGGCGATGTTTACATCCATTTTTTAGAAAATTATAAACTCAAAAATATTCCTAACAATCCTGCACTGTTAAAAAATGTTTCCCTCAACCCTGTTTGGGCAGTAGCCGGCTCGGGTGACTTCAATCAAGACGGACACGACGACTTAGTATTCCAACTCAATTTTCTGCCTAACACACGATCCATCGATTTCGTGAAAACTAATACTGTCACAAAAGCTTCTGCTTTAACCACTCAACTACCTTGGGTTTGGAAAATTCATAATCACTAAAAGTTGTTAACAAATTCAAAGAGTCAAGCCATTTAAAAAAATATTTTTTTTAAATTTATTTTGACGCTGCTCACAACAACGTTAGAATTTTATATGAAACGAATTTTTTTGTTAAAAAACCTTTACTCTAAACTCCCATGATTGCAGTCAAAAACAATTTAAAATCAAACACTTATAACGAAAATATTAAATTCAACCCTCCTTCTTCCAAAACTTTAAAAAAAACTAAAAAAAATCTTAATCCCAAGCTTACTTTTTCTCCAACATTTGCCGCATCATCGAAACATCCTTTTGATGAAATCGAATGGGAAAAACGCACCGCAGAAATCACCGATGACAGTGGTAAAATTATTTTCAAACAAGAAAATGTAGAAGTGCCAAAATTCTGGAGCGCACTCGCAACTAAAATCGCCGTTTCAAAATATTTTTATGGCGACATTCAAGCTGGTACCGATCCCACACAAAACGGTCGCGAAACTTCCATTCGACAACTCGTCCATCGCGTGACTCGCACGATCGCCGATTGGGGCATTCAAGACGGCTATTTTCAAACTCCTAACGATGCTGAAAATTTTTATCACGATCTCACTTGGCTCTGCGTCAATCAATACGGCGCTTTTAACAGCCCTGTCTGGTTCAACGTTGGGTTATGGCATCAATACCACATCGGGACCGACGGCGATCTGGGCAACTACTTCTACAATCGCACTACGGGTAAAGCCGAGCGTGCCAACACGCAATATGAATACCCGCAATGCAGCGCCTGCTTCATTCAAACCGTGCAAGATAATATGGAATCCATCATGGAATTGGCTCGCAGTGAAGCGATGCTTTTCAAATTTGGTTCCGGCACTGGCACCGATCTTAGCCCCTTACGATCGACTCGTGAAAAACTTAGCGGTGGCGGCAAACCCAGCGGTCCTCTTTCATTTCTCAAAGTCTACGATCAAATTGCCAACGTCGTAAAATCGGGAGGGAAAACTCGACGCGCTGCCAAAATGAACACATTAAAAGATTGGCATCCTGACATCGAAGAATTTATCGAAGCCAAACCCAAGGAAGAAAAAAAGGCCTGGGCACTAATCGAACAAGGTTATGATGGCAGTTACAACGGCGAAGCTTACGGCTCCGTCATGTTTCAAAATGAAAATCTTTCCGTGCGTGCGAGCGATACTTTCATGCAAGCGGCCGTAGATAAAAAAGAGTTTTGGACACGCCATGCAAAAGATGGGAAACCGTGCGAAAAAAAGGATGCCAACGCCTTGCTTCATAAAATCGCGGAAGGCACCTGGCTCTGTGGTGATCCGGGCCTGCAATTTGATGACACCATTCATCGCTGGCACACTTGCAAAGGCACCGATCGTCAACATAGCACTAATCCTTGTTCAGAATATCTTTTCCTGAACGACACTGCTTGCAATCTCGCCTCTCTCAACTTGCTAAAATTTAAAAAACCAAACGGCTCCTTTGACATTAAAAAATTCAAAGCTGCCATTCGTCTATTCATTACCGCTCAAGAAATTCTCGTCGATAACGCGAGCTATCCCACCGCTTCCATTGCAGAAAATTCTCATATCTTTCGAACCCTGGGATTAGGCTATGCTAATCTTGGCGCTTTAACCATGAGCTACGGTTATGGTTACGACTCCAATCAAGCACGCGGACTCGCGGGCGCCCTCACCTCCATCTTAACTGGACACGCCTATGAAGTAAGCGCAGAAATTGCCGAAGCAGTTGGTCCCTTTCCTGGTTATCACGATGCACGGTGCAACGGCGTCAGCAAAACACTTCAACCAAACAATGTCGAATCCATGCTTGAAGTCATTCGCTTGCATCGTTCTTATGTTGAAAAAATTGACTCTTCTTGCCCTAAAGAGCTCGTGGAAGAAGCGCGCTATTGTTGGGATCATGCGTTGCAAATTGGCCAACGTCACGGCTATCGCAATGCTCAAGTCACTGTCCTCGCTCCTACTGGCACCATTGGCTTTTTAATGGATTGCGACACTACGGGCATTGAACCGGATATCGCTTTAGTTAAATACAAACTTCTCGCTGGCGGTGGCATGCTCAAGATTGTGAACCAAACTGTTCCACTGGCACTGCGCGCTTTGGGTTACACGGAAACTCAAATTTCTAGCATCGTTCAACACATTGACCATTACGACACCATTGAAGACATTGAAGAAAAAGGAACAAAAATTCCCAGCGGCTTAAAACCTGAACATCTTTCTGTTTTTGACTGCGCCTTCAAACCGGCCAATGGAAAACGCTCGCTCCATTATCGCGCCCACATCCAAATGATGGCTGCTTGCCAACCTTTTCTTTCCGGCGCGATCTCCAAAACAGTCAATCTACCCAACCACGCCACAGTTGAAGATATTATGAACACCTACATCGAAGGATGGCGACTGGGACTAAAAGCTATTGCCATTTATCGTGACGGCTCAAAACGTTCTGCCCCCTTAAACACTGCAAAAACCAAAGATATGGGAGCAGCGCAAGCGGCAGAAGAAAAATTAAATGCCCGCCGTCGCATGAGCGACACGCGTTGGTCAATTACTCACAAATTCGATATTGCCGGTCACGAAGGTTATCTAACCGTTGGCCTGTTCGATGACAAACAGCCTGGTGAACTTTTTATCACGATGGCCAAGGAAGGTTCCACCATCGGCGGCTTAATGGACACTATCGGAACACTCGCCTCCTTAGCGCTTCAATATGGCGTCCCCATCGAAGCCATGGTGAAAAAATTTGCTCACTCTCGATTTGAACCAAGCGGCTTTACCAAAAATCCCGACATCCCCGTTGCCAAATCCATTCCCGATTACATCTTTCGTTGGCTTGGCAATCAATTCGTTTCCGGCTATCGCGAAGCCAATTCACCTAACCGCAGCCAACCTGAACTTCCACTTCCTGGCATTCAGGAAATCGAAAAAAAAGTGGTTAACAAAACCGTTTCCACTCTGGAACGAACCGCTGACGAAACTTCGAGTGAACATCACGAACTCACCATTCGCTTCCGCGACGGCATGGTCTGTCCTGAATGTGGCAGCAGCAAAATCAAGCATACTGGCACATGCGCCACCTGTTTAAATTGCGGGGCGAGTTTGGGTTGCTCATAAAACAAATTTGCACACGAAACGAACTCGCCTATCCACGAGCGTCTCGCTTGTTTTTCATCCAGATTCCGGCATTTTAGTAGTTGATGGCACACTCTCATCCCAATCATTTAGCCAAAGAAAAAAGCCCTTATCTTTTGCAACACGCTTACAATCCAGTGGATTGGTTTCCTTGGGGAAAAGAAGCTTTTCAAAAGGCAAAGAAAGAAAATAAACCGATTTTTTTGAGCATCGGTTACTCCACTTGCCATTGGTGTCATGTCATGGAGCGAGAATCGTTTGAAAATCATGATGTAGCAAATGTGCTTAATGAACATTTCGTTTCCATCAAAGTCGATCGTGAAGAGCGTCCCGATATCGACAAAATTTATATGACCGCGGTGCAACTGCTCGGTCAAGGCGGGGGTTGGCCGCTTTCCGTTTGGTTAACGCCTGATTTGAAACCTTTTTTTGGCGGCACTTATTTTCCTCCCACCAACCGCCATGGTCGCATTGGCTTCATTGAACTTCTCAACAAACTCAATACTGTTTGGCAACAAGAACACGATAACGTTTTTCAGTCAGCGCAAGAAATTTCCAATCATCTGCAACGTTATGCCGCTTCGGGCGAAACTTCAGTCGATCCCATCAATAATCAACCTCTCAAACTTACTTCGGAACATTTTCGATTTTCTTACGATGCGTGCTATGGGGGTTTCGGAAGCGCTCCCAAATTTCCGCGACCCGTTACACTTCATTTTTTAGCCCGTTATGCCAAACACTACCAAAATGAAGAAGCCAAAACGATGGTGTTTCACACTCTGACCATGATGGCCAAAGGCGGTATTTACGATCAAATGGGTGGTGGTTTTTCGCGTTATTCGGTCGATGAAAAATGGCTTGTGCCCCATTTTGAAAAAATGCTTTATGACAACGCTCAATTAATTAACAGTTATCTAGATGCTTATCAGTTAACGGAAGATCCTCAATTAAAAGAATTTTTTGCTTTTGTCGTGCACGACACGATTAATTATTTATCTCGCGATATGTCTTCACCTGCAGGAGCTTTTTATTCTGCCGAAGACGCCGATAGCGAGGGGCGTGAAGGCGCTTTTTATGTGTGGTCACCCACACAAATTCGTGAAGTATTGGATGAAAAAGAGGCAGAACTAGCGATTCGTTTTTTAGGCATAACCCAAATGGGAAATTTTGAAGATCATAGCGCTCCAAATAAAAATATCCCTTCGCAAAATGTGTTAAGCCAAGTGATCTCTCTCAACAAAGAGGAAGCTCAACTCTGGCCAATCATTCGAAAAAAACTTTTGCTGCACCGCGAAAAACGCCCTCGACCTCATCGCGATGATAAAATTTTAACTTCCTGGAATGGTTTGTTAATTAGTGCCTTGGCTCGCGCAGGCGCGATTTTACAAGAAACGAAATATATTCATGCCGCTATTCAAACAGCCAATTTTCTGCAATCGCAGCAATATGAAACACAATCGCGTCATCTCTACCACAGCTATCGCGATGGCGTTTCCGATAAAAAAGGCATGCTCGACGATTATGTTTTTCTCGCGCAAGGATTGATCGATTTGTATGAAGCTACTTTTGAAAGAAAATGGTTAGACTGGGCAAACGAACTCACTGAAACGATTCTTCAACGATTTGAGGACAAAAAATTAGGCGGTTTTTTTATGACCGATGGCCAAGACGATTCCTTATTGATTCGTATCAAAGAAGATTACGATGGGGCAGAACCCTCGGGCAATTCTGTTGCAGCATTGGTTTTAATTAAACTCGGAAGAATGTTGCAACGCGATGATTTTTTACAATCCGCAGAAAAAATATTGCGCTTTTTTTGGTCGCGCTTGTTAAAAATACCGGAAGCGGTTCCCCATTTTGCTTCGGCATTGGAAGCTTGGTTAAACCCACCCCACCAACTCATTTTTTCTGGAGATTTAAAAAGCGAAATAGGAGAAAAAATGCTGCGAGAAGTAAGAAAACAATTCTTGCCCAATCTTTTTTTACTCCATGCAGAATCGGCTCCTAAAGAATTTAAATTGGATAAAAATCAAGTAACCGCTTATTTATGTCATGATTTTCAATGTGAACTTCCCATTATGGATGCTTCCACATTGAAGAAAAAAATAGCGGAGTTATGAAAGTGACACATAAAAGCCCACGCATTGAAAAATTAATCGCAGACTGCCAAGGTCAATCGATGCCAGCCCATTATTTGGGTTATTTTAAATGTTTCGATGTTAGCCTTTATTATGAAGCGCACGATGTTTTGGAAGAGTTGTGGCTCGGTTCGCTCGGTGGCGATTATTTTTATTTTAAAGGCCTTATTCAAGTGGCGGGCGCTTTCGTGCACTTGCAAAAGGATCGTTTAAACCCAGCAGCCTCTCTGTTCCGATCGAGTCGCCGTTATCTTTTGCCTTTTCGTCCACGTTATTTAAATTTTGAAGTCGGTGAACTATTGGAATTATGTCTGCCTTATCAGCAGCTTTTGGAAAACCAAAAGAAAAATCCTCTTACGGAATTAGGTGTTCCCAAAATTTCGCATTGGCTAAAATGCTAAAAATAAAGCGCTAGAGAGTTTTTATTTTAACTCGTTTCTGAAATAACAATGGTGTCTTTTGCCGCGGTTTTTGTTTGGGGATAATCCAGCGTGTAATGCAATCCTCGACTTTCTTTGCGTTTTAAAGCGCATTGAACAATAAGTTGAGCAACTAGCGCCAAATTTCGCAATTCCAAAAGATCGCTGGTCAATTTAAAGTTCCAATAAAATTCTTGGATTTCGCGATCTAAATTTTTGAGTCGCGAAGCTGCGCGTTGCAAACGTTTGTTGGTGCGAACAATGCCAACGTAATCCCACATAAGTCGACGAATTTCATCCCAGTTATGGCTCACCACAACCCGTTCATCAGGATCAGAAACGTTTCCTGATTCCCAAGCTGGAATATCAATTTTTTCTGAAAAAGGGATCAATTTGGATAAAGTCTGAGCCGCTTTATGGGCTACGACCAAAGCTTCGAGAAGTGAGTTACTCGCTAAACGGTTGGCGCCATGCAAACCGGTGCAAGCCACTTCACCAATAGCAAAAAGATGGGAAATATTTGTGGAACCATCCAATTCGGTCATGACACCACCGCATTGGTAATGAGCCGCAGGCACCACGGGAATAGGTTGCCGAGTGATATCGATGCCATATTTTAAACAGGTGTGATAAATATTAGGAAACCGATCGAGAATAAAATCTTTTCCTTTGTGACTGATATCCAAGTAAACGCAATCATCGCCCGTGCGTTTCATTTCAGCATCAATAGCTCGCGCTACAATGTCGCGAGGCGCCAACTCTTTTTGGGGATCGTAACGTTCCATGAAAGATTCGCCGTTTTGTAACATGAGGCGACCTCCCTCCCCTCGCACGGCTTCGCTAATGAGAAAAGATTTCGCTTTAGGATGGTAAAGACAAGTGGGATGAAATTGGATGAATTCCATGTTAGCAATTTTTGCCCCGCAGCGATAAGCCATCGCGACGCCATCGCCAGTAGCAATATCGGGATTGGTGGTATAAAGATAAACTTTTCCGCAACCTCCTGTGGCTAAAATCGTGGCAGTGGCTTGAAAGGTGATAACCTCTTGAGTATGACGATCAAAGACGTAAGCGCCTAAACACTGGTTATCGCCAGTTAGTTTTAAATCTTTCGTAGTAATCAGATTAATGGCGAGATGATTTTCAAAAATTTTAATGTTGGTATGATTTTCAATCGCGTGAAGAAGTGCTTTTTCAATTTCACGACCCGTGATATCCTTAGCATGAAGGACGCGCCTTTTAGAATGTCCACCCTCTTTACCAAGATCAAATTCCCGTTTACCTGAAGCTTCGAGCGAATTTCTCTCAGCAAAAGCCATTCCTAATTCAATCAGTTTTTTTATGCAAGCCGGTCCCTCTTGCACAATGGCATGCACCACTGCCTCTTTGCACAGCCCCGCGCCTGCTTCTAATGTGTCTTTCACATGAAGAACAAAGGAATCTTCGGAAGACGTTACACAAGCAATGCCGCCTTGGGCGTAGTTAGTATTAGATTCTGCACGATCTTTTTTTGTAACAATCGCTACTGACCCCGATTGCGCCAAATCTAGCGCTAAAGACAATCCGGCAATACCGCTTCCTAAAATAAGATAATCAAAAGATTGATAGCGGGTTGACATGCGTATTGAGATTTCATTTAAATATTAACAATGGTTATTTGTTTTTCAAACTCTATAAAAATGAATCATGTTAAAAAAGCTGTTGTTAAGTTTGAAAGTGTCCAGGCCGGGACTTTGGTTTCAAACGCTATGGCTTTATCTTTTGCCAACCGCTCAAAATCCTTCTTATTTTGAAAATTATAACTTTTGGTTGGGGTTAGTTTACGTTCTCTTTCCTTTAAATTTCTTAGTTTATGGACTAAACGATTTGGCAGATTGGAAAATCGATCAATACAATCCACGAAAAAATAGTTATTTATTTGGAGCGAAAATTCAGCCTCCTGACTTTAAATTTTTAATTTGGGCAATGGCGCTTACTCAAATTTTTTTTTGGATTTTACTGTTATTAAGACAAGAAAATTTATGGCATGTATTAATTGCTATTTTAATCGTAAACGTTCTTTACAATTTACCAAAATGGGGTTTGCGAGCTCGTCCTCCTTTTGAACTCTTTAATCAGTTGGGTTATTTATTAGTGTTGCCTTTTTCTATACTACTCAATCAAACTGCTCTTTTGCCATGGCCAACCATTTTATATCTCGTGCTTTTTTGTACCCATGCCCATTTAATGGGCGAAATCATGGATGTTGCTTCTGACAAATGCGCCGGACGAAAAACATCGGCTGTTTTTTTGGGGATCAAAACAACTAAATTTACTATCATTATCTTGGTTGCTCTTGAAAGTTTTTGGCTCTGGCATTTTTTTAAAGAAACGGTGTTAAGTTTATTTTTATTACTAGGCGTCGTTTGGTTGCTGCTTGACGTTTTAGTTTTGTATCAAGACAGAAATTATACTCGAAAAGAATTCAATCTTTTAGGGTATGGATTAAATATTTCCGGCTACGCCAGCATTGTCTGGGTTTGGTTATCTGGAAAATTAAACTAACTTCAATTTATTTCGGTCCCACAATTTTTCCAAGAGGTTTAGTATCGAGGATTGGTTCAGCCAATGTGGTTCCACCATAAGTGATCACTCCTGCTTTTTTGCCTTTTTGAAGAATGATACGAGGCCCATTAGTGCTCAACGCGTCAGGATTTGGCAAGGCACCAACAATTTTATATTTTTTGTCTAACACAGGGCCCGTGCCAGGTTGAGCACTAGATAAATTCGTCCATGGCAATGAAGAAGGCAAATCGTAAGTGAAAAGTTTTTTCTTTTTCGCCATCAAAAAAGTTTTGGAAGAATTTGTATTTGAGCTTATCCCATCAAACAAAGCCACGATTGGAGGAAAGGCCTTTTGCAAATCACCCAAAGCAAAAAAACTGTAACCCGGCGAAAGCAATGCCCCCAACGTTTTACCTTTTTGTGTAATAATGTCGGCCAACCCATCATTATTAATATCACCCGAAGCACGCACTTTGGTCTTTTTGTCAGGCAACGATCCAATACCAATTGTCGCCAACGCTGTAAAATTAGAATCCACTTGTAATGCAGAAAGAGCCGTACCCTGACGCATAATAATAGCATTAGTTCCTTTAATTAAATTAGCAGCAACCACACGATGTTTTTTAGAAGGAAGTTCCAAAGTTTTTTCAGGACTAAATGTGCCATTAGTAAGATAACGAATTAATGTAACCACTTGCTTTTTCTGAGCTAAAAGATCCGGAGAACCGTCTCCATCAAAATCACCTGCGAAATAAGTCGAGTTAGTTACAGGAGGAATAATCGGTGCTTCAACTTTTATGGTAAGATTGGTAGAGGCAAAACCCGCTTCATTAGTTACCAATAAAGTCATCGTATACTCAAGAGGCAGATTAGGCACACCAGAAATCTGGTTCGTATTTAAAGTTGCCCAATCCGGTAACCCTGCCACATCAAAACCTGTGAAGGGACCATTTTGAGCAGTAATCGTATAATTAAAAGGCTTACCTAATGGAGTTGTTATATTAGTCGCACTCGTAATCAAAGGCAGAGCTGCCACAACTGAATAGAGCTCAACTTTTCCGTCTGTTTCTTGATCAGCCAAATAATAAAGGCGTGTACTTTTATTATTAATATTAAAATCTACCACATTGCCACCCGATACCAAATTTGCATTTACTCTTACAGCTGGACTCGAACCATCCTGTGGAACAGAAAAAAGTTCGTCTTGATTATTCATGACTTGATCCGCGAGATAAAAAACTCTCTTATGAACGCCATCTAAAAGAAATCGATCCACGTCTCCACCAATCGCTAGATTAGGATTAAGTCGAACAGGAGGCTGATTGGCGTCTAACGGAGTACTAAAAATCTCGGTAACATTAGGAGAAAGAGCATCGCCCATATAAACAATACGCGCATTCTCATCTGTAACTTCATATTTAAAAATATTTCCCTGATTTTGCATAATGCCATTCAAAACCGTGTTCATTCCACCAGAAATAGGAACACCAAAAATTTCAAGCTTATCATTCATGTTTTGATCGGCTCGATATACGACAGTTTGCGAATTGGGACTAATCACAAGGTCATAAACATCTCCCTGTGGAGGAAGAGGTCCATTCAAAACAGTGGAAACCTGAGCATCAATTGCATAAGAAATAATATTAAAATCTCCAGGTTGAACCTGGCTCGCAATATAAACTAAGTTCGATTTATCCGGTGACAATTCGTAATTAGAAAAAATAGCTCCTCCATTGGGCAAAGGCAGACTAATTTTTTGTAAATTGCCACCACTTAAATTAACCTGATAAAGTTCAGTTTCTGTTGTATCTTGAAACGCACGGTAAATCACTTGATTATCGGATAAAAATTTAAAATCAAACACCTGTTGTCCTGGCATATAGTCTGGACACAATTTAGTGATGAGCCCCCCACTTAGTTGAACAGAAAAAATTTCTGAAAAAAATTGAGGAATCACTTTTGCCGTAAACACAAGAGTCAACGCGTTATCCGTAATCTTCATTCCATCCACGTTATAAAGCCCCCCTGTTAAATTAAGCGTGTTAGTGCTTGTAATGGAATTTACATAAATATCATACACATCTACGTTATCCACATTCGCCCAATAAATCACTCTTTGACTATCTGGCGAAATTTGGAAATTAAGCACATCACGATCTGGCGCTGGGAAACTGGGATTCAGTTTCAATGGAACTCCTCCTGAGGTTAAAACACTAAAAAGCTCCATGCTATCATCAACATTTTTATCAGCTAAAAAAACAACTCTTAATCCATCAGGAGACACTTGATAATCCACAACATCTCCCCCCGCAACAAGACCGTCATTGAGATTAGTAACAACTTTAGTTAAAGCATTAACGCTATAAATATCAAATTGCCCAGTTCCATTCACATCTGCCACATAAACAATCCTATCACTATTAATATCTTTTCCAAACAAAGCAGATTGCACGGTTCCATTCATTGCCAAAGGTTGATTTAATTTCGTAATAGCTGACAACCATTGACACCCTATCCATAACAAAGAAAAAACTAACCATCCTTTTTTCATTTCAGAATCCTCCAATAAAAAAATTTTTTTAAGTTTATCACTTCACAAGTTCTTTTCAAAGCGCTTTCTCAACAAAATAAAAACTGGCTTTATCCGGCTCTAACAAATGAGTGGCCTGTATTATTGAATAATTTGCAACCAAGTGCACCAGAAGATGATAAACAGCCTCAGGCTCCACCTGCAACTTGTCCGAAAGAGCAGCGGCACTTAATTTCTGTCCACCTTTCAATTCTGCAAAAACTCTTTGCTGCAACTTTAATAAATCAGAAGCCGCCTTTTTTCCAGCTTCGACCCCGGGTTGATGATAAGCATTAATATTCACCAACAAGGCATAAAACCCAACTGCCCTTTCAAATAACGCAATCAAAGCGCCCAAATAAAAAGCATTAAGTTCAGGAATACTAATCGTTATTGATTCGCGACCCCTCTCATAAAGCGCTTGCCGCGTGCCACGCAAAAACCCGTTTAGATAATCGCCACTAACTACCCCAGGCTCCATTTCTGGAGATGACGCAGAACGCTTTTTTCTGACTTCAATAAACGTTACAAAAAAATTATTCAATCCATCTCGCAACTGCTGCACGTAAGCATGTTGATCCGTAGAGCCCTTATTGCCATAAACAGCAATTCCTTGATGTACAATTTTACCCTCTAAATCCTTTTCCTTACCCAAAGATTCCATAACCAACTGTTGTAGATATTTACTAAAAAGCATCAACCGATCAAAATAAGGCAAAATCACCATATCCTTTTCGCCACAACCTTTGCCCGCATCATACCACATCAGCGCCAACAGCATCGCCGCATTTTTTCTCGTCTCAGAAACTCGCGTGTAAGCATCCATCTTAGCAGCGCCAGCCAAAAATTCCTGAATCGAAAAACCCTGTAACGCAGCAGGCAACAACCCGACCGCACTCATCACCGAGGTTCGCCCCCCCACCCAATCCCACATCGGAAAACGCGCCAACCATTTTTCCTTTTTTGCCACCTCATCCAATTCACTTCCCTCACCCGTCACCACAACCGCTTGAGGAGCAAACGCCACACCTTTTTTCTCAAAAAAAGCCTGTGTTTCCAACATTCCGTTACGCGTCTCCTTCGTGCCACCCGATTTAGAAATCACAATCACCAACGTTTCTTTCAAACGATTTTCCAAGCGATGAAAAATACGATCAAATCCATCGGGATCGGTGTTATCCATAAAATAAATCTCAAGCGCGTCCCGATGCGATCCCAAAGCGTCCGCCATCAACTGAGGCCCCAAAGCGGAACCGCCAATGCCAACGAGCAAAATGTTTTTAAATGCTAGCCCCGCAGAACTTTTAATTTCACCTCGATGAACTCTATTCGCAAAATCTTCAATCGCCTTTTTTGTTTCTTCAATATTCTTTTTAATCGTTACATCGGGCGCTAAACTAGAATTCCTTAACCAATAATGTCCCACCTCACGATTTTCATCAGGATTTGCTACCGCGCCTACCTCCAGCTCTTTCATCTGCTCATAAGCTCGGGCAATCTTCGGTTCCATTCGTTCAAAAAACGAATCTTCAAAATTCATCCGACTAATATCCAACGAAAATCCGATCTCCTCATAAGCAAGAAAATATTTTTGAAAACGTAACCAAAGCTTTTCTTTTTCCATAATTTACCTTTTCTGTATGCTTTTCGTTCTGAGCAAAGAATTCAAGCGAGAAATTGCTTTTTTAAGCAAAACGCATTTGCCACTGACGAAACGCCTCCGGCATCAATTGATATCCCACATGCCCTTGCGGACAACAAATATAATTCGGACAATCCCAAACTTTAGCCAAAGCCTCAATATGCGCCGCTGGCGTAATACGATCCCATTCCGCAGCCAACAAAATCAAATTTTCTGGAGAACATAATGGCTTCATAAATCGCGGCGAAACCAAATAATCCAACACCCTTGCCATTTCCCGGGTCACACCACGTTGCCCCATATGATGTCGCAACGCTGCAGAAACAGGCGATTCCCAAATCGCATGCTCAAAATCCGTAATCGGCTCCAATAATAAAGCACAATGAACCATCGGCTCCACCGCCGCCATCAATCCCGCCACCCATCCACCATAACTCATACCCCAACATCCAATTTTTGTGACACCCTGTTTCCTAAGCCAAAGCGCTAAAGAGCGCGCCTCCGTCACCGCCTGCCGAATGGTCTGCACCGTGCGAATGCCATTAGGCCCTACAGCCAACTCGCCATTAAAATAACCCCGCGGCTTGCGCTGATAATGATAAGGTAAATGAAAAAAAATCACATGCCATCCATGCTGTGCCATACGTCGTGCCCACTTGCGATAACCGCGATCACTCGCCGACATCAACCCATGCCAAAGAAACATCACCGGCCTATGCCAATCCTCGCCTCCACAAAAAAAATCAGCCACAACCCGATGATTCGCTTCAAACTCACAAGGTAACGGCGTTAAAAATGAAAAACGTTGTTCGACACCTTTTTTAAGATTCAAAAACAAATCAACTTCTACAGGACAATAAAAAGCGTCATGACTTTTCCCGATCCAATTTTCCAAATAAGCTTTTACTTCTTCTGCAGAACTCGCTTGCTCATAATGACGATGCTGAAAGCGATTCACCAAATAAATCGTCACCTCATCCACAACATAAGACACCCCACGATTCCATTTGCGACGCCAGCTCATAAAAAGTTGTTAGGTTGTCAACTTTCTGGCAAAAAGAAAACTTCTTTATGCACGTTACTGTGATAGGCGCTGGATTAGGAGGCTTAGCAACCGCCATCCGTCTAGCTCATCGCGGCTACAGTGTCGAAGTTGTTGAAAAAAACGGGCATTACGGTGGCAAAGTTTGCGAAAAAATAATTACCACCTCTCAAGGCAATTTTCGATGGGATGGCGGTCCTTCCCTTCTCACCTTGCCACACGTTTTCAAAGAACTTTTCCAATACTGCGATCGAGCCTTGGAAGATCATCTTAATTTAATCCCCACACAACCCATTTGCCGCTATTTTTGGAGCGATGGCACACGGATTGATGAAGATGAAACTTTTTGGAAACAACCTGAAGTCGCTGCTTACTTAAATTATGCTCAAGGCATTTATGAACTATCTGGCGAAACCTATCTGAATCATGCTCCCAACGAATGGTGGCGCGCTCTACATCCAAAACGCTGGCACGCTCTGAGACATTTTCCTAAAATCGCCACATTTAAAAATTTAGCGCAATTACACGAAAAGTTCTTTTCCGATCATCATCTGCAACAACTCTTCAATCGCTTTGCTACTTATAATGGTTCTTCGCCTTATCATACTCCCGCTACGTTTGCCATTATTCCCTACGTCGAAGCTACCTTTGGCGGTTGGCATCCCAAAGGCGGCATGGCGCGCATCGCTGAAGCGCTTTATCAATTAGCTCGTCAATTAGGCGTCACCTTTCACTTCAATCAAGAAATCAAATCCATTTCAAAAATAAAAAGCGATATCATCGTTCATAACGGCGACATCATTCACACTCACTCTCACGATCCATTTTTTTCTCATTCTCAAAAACAACCCTTACAAAGCAAACCTCTTGCTTGTTCCGGCTTCATCGTTTGGCTCGCAGTTAAAAAAACTTTTCCTCAATTAGCACATCACAATATTTTTTTTAGTGATGATTACCGCAATGAATTCCATGCCATCACCCAAGAAAAACAACTTCCTCAAGAACCTACTATTTACCTTTCCATCACCTCCAAAACCGATTCGCAAGACGCCCCTCCAGGATGCGAAAATTGGTTTTTACTCGTTAACTCACCGGCTTACGATCGCTTGCCCACTAGCGGCTACGAAACCGTGATTCTACAGCGCCTCAAAAAATTTGGTCTCGAATTGAAAACCGAAGATATCCTCCATCAAGAAAGTTTTACCGTTCACGATTTCATCCAACGCGATAACGCCTGGCAAGGTTCTCTTTATGGCTGGGCTAGCCACTCCATTCGCACTGCACTGTTTCGACCTTATCTTCGCCATCCCAAACAAAAAAATCTCTTCTTCGTCGGCGGCACCGTCCATCCCGGCGGCGGCATGCCCCTTGCTTTACTTAGCGGGAAAATGGTAGCCAATAAAATTTTGAAGGCTTATCCTATTTTAAAATAGAAGCTGTCAAAATTAATTTTCTCCTGACAAACCATCCTAAGGCATAATCATTTCCACATCCATTTTGCCATTATCTTTGATAAGTTTTTCCATGAAAATTAAATCAAACGAAATATCTTTTATGCCTTGCTCTTCGTCTTGAACAGTAATTGAGATATTAACCTTATTAGTTTCCCCAGATTTTCCGAAAAGAGAAAGTAACTTTTTATCACCAGGCTTGACATCACTACCTTCAATTTTTTTAATCACTTGACCCGCTCGCACGCCGGCTTGGTAGGCGGGCGATTGTAAAGCCACTTGCCTAATAAGAATTTGATTATTTTTTTCTTCAATAAAAAAACCAGTTGTTTTAGCATCGGTTTCGTAGGATTCAACACTTGCTTCACCTTGAAAGGTCTTGGAAAGTTTTTCACTATTTTGATCAATATCGGCGCAAAAATTGTAATCATCTAAAAATTGATTTTCTTGCCTCAAAACAACCTTTTCACCTATTTTCTTTACAATTGATTGAACAAAACCATCGTCGTCCATTAAATAAATATACTTACTAGTCTCTCCATTTTCTTTAATTTCCACAAAAATTTCCTTTTCGTTCTTTGGATTTTTCCAAATTTTATTTTCCTTATTATTAAGGCGTTCATCGGTAGAAACATGAAGGAAATTTAATTTATTATAATCTATCGTCGTCACAGTAGGAGGCAATTTTTTCCATCCTGAATTAAGATTATAGATATAGAATTTATCAGGAAATATAAGATAGCCCGATATCAAATTGGAGGGACTAAACTCAATCAATTCGTTAGGCAATTGAACGATATTTTCATCTTTCACATTGCCTCGTAGAGTTTTGGAGACTTTACCAGGAACATCCAAAATAAGATTTTTCAAATCAATACCTTGATTCTCTTTTAATTCGTTTTCTAGAACACTAATTTTCGAATTTAATTTTCCTTTTGATTCTAGAACTTCAATAATGTTAGATGCAAAACCTTTAAAGGTTAATACAGCCAACATCAAAACAACACTTATTTTTCTTCTATTCATACTAACCTGCCCGAACAAGAGATAAATCAAATTATGGTATAATAATTTCAACGTCAAACTTCCCATTTCCTTTTTTAAAATTTTCTAAAATTACGGGCTCTAGATCAAAAAGCTTTTCTCCTTCTTTTTCGTCATTGACCAATATCTTTTTAGAGGAATCAGAGATAACTCCGCTATTTATAGATAATAGATCTAGATTTGTTGTGGTTACATTAGTCCCATTAATTTGCTCCAAGATTTGTCCTGCTCTCATGCCAGCTGTATAAGCCGAAGAACTTGTCAGGACTTGAAAAACAACAAATTTTCCCTCCTGCTCTTTAACAAAAAAGCCCAACGTTTTGACATCTTTCTTGCAAAGATTTATCTCAGCTTCAGTTTGTATTGCTTTCGAAGATTCTTCTGAAAGATCGTCTACATTTGCACTAAAATCGAAACTTTTAAGAAATTGATTTTTTTGCAAATAAACTAATTGCCCGGCTTCCTGCGCAGAAATAGCTTGAATAAACCCACTTGCATTAATTTCGTAAGTATATTCTCTTTTAACGCTATTCTCCTGGGCTTGAAATTGTATTACGTTGGGATTCTGGTTAGTAACAACCCCATCTTTAAAAGCCTGATACCGTTTATCTGTTGAAATATGTAAAGAGGCAAGCAACTCCTCTACTTTATTTGTATCAAAACTAAAAACAGAAGAGGATAAGCTTTTCCATCCATATCCAGGTAATTTCATATAATTCTTTCCTTTTAATAAAACCGCTTCCGAAGGTGCTTTCCCCACTTCTAATGTTTGGATATTGGGGATTAGTTTCTGAAATTTCGCATCCCCCAATAATCGATAATCTTTCGTCAATAAATTCGCATAAAGCTGAAATATCTCAGTTTTACCATTTTGCAAATTAAACTCATTAAGTGTTATGAAAGCAACCGGTGTTTGTTGAATCTTTTCTTGCAAAATATCTGGTTCAGCTAAACCATCCTTACAAAATAAAAGTAATCCAAGTATAATGATCTTTCTTTTCATATATTTCATCAGTTTTAACAGAGTTAAGGGATACAAAGTTTAATTTGGCCAGTTTGATCAAATTCATCAGGACAAGCTTCTTCGTCTTTATTAGCCATAAAAACAAACACATTGCCAAAAGTAAGTGTGTATTGAGTCCCAACAACCTTGAACGTTCCCCATAAGGGATCGATTTCACACGTTCCAGTCATTTCGACTTTCACGTCAGGATAAAAATATTTAATCATCTTCGAACAAGCCTTTGCATCTGGAAAACCAGCAAAGATTAAAAATCCACCGAGAAGAAAACAGAACAAAAGTTTTGAGAATAATTTATTTTCCATAAATCAAATTTGTGAAAGCTGAACCGCCAAATGATCTTTTAGCGATTCGGCAAGTGATTCTTGGATTTCCGTCTCGGCATCATTTTTAGATCCAACCTGCAAAAGGTTTACTTTAAATCTTAAATTCTTTTGCCATTTTTGATCCGCGCATGCTGCTAATGCATTAAATTTTTGAATGTAATTGAAATATTGATTAAGGTCGTTATTTTTATAAGATTTTAGAATCAACCAATAATAAGCGTGGATTAAGTAAGTGTGGCTGATTTGTAATGCCACTGCTTTTTTAAAATATTGAAAAGCCTCAGCAAAATTTTTAACTCTTGTTAATCGTTCACCTAACATGCTAAATAAAACGACTTGTCCAAGTAGCGTTGTATTATTAATTTGAAGATAAGATAATGCTAGTGCCTTGCCTTGATTCGCGTTGCCTATATCAAAATATGCCCAAGAAACAAAACCAAGATATTCCCAAAATTCGACCTTGTCGCACCACAACCAGTTTTTCTTTTCAGCGCTTAGCGATTGCCAAATATTAACAATAGAAGCATTAGCTCCTAAATCACCTTGACGCGCTGTCAACCTCCATAAAATATTTATAGCTCTTGAGGGATGAATGGAGTCTTCAAATTCAATCAAAGCCAACTTTTCACCTTTAGAAAAAATTTGGTTAGCAAGTTCTTTTAAAGAATCATTTTTATAGAGCTGTCTAGCTAAATTTAGAAGCGTCTCCCAATCTTCAATTTGGTTAACGGCGATAAGAATTTCGTTTTTAGCTTTGGCGATAGCTTCGGTCTGGCCTGCGGCGATGAGGTTGGTGATCCAATTCATTTTCGCTTGCAGGCGAAAGCGGGTGGGAACAGTTTCATTTTGGTCGATTTGTCGAAAAAGTTCTGCGGCTTTTTCGTGGTTTTTCTCAGCTTCTTCCAATTCTGCTAGCGCCCAAACACTCTTATGATATTGCGAACTTTTTGCGTTGAGAACATTGATGTTATGCTCCAAAAGCCAACGAGCTTGGTCGGGTTGGTTTTGGTTGCGATAGACGGCAGCGAGACCATGACAGAGTTTGCCACCAAAACGGTCGTTATATAGATTGATTCCTTTTTCTATATAGGCTTTGATTTCTGGGTTTTTGCCGGTTTGGAGTTGCGATGAAATTAAGGTTTTAACTGCGCTCAAGTATTCGCTGGCGCTGAGTCTTGAGGTTCGTAATAGGTCTTGGGCAAAATTGCTTGCGAGTTCTAAATCACCCCTATTTTGGGCGTCGACAAGTTTGAGTTTTTCAAGTTCTGTTGCAATAATAGGATGATCGTTTCCTTCTTTATTTAACCAACTGTCGGCGATGGCTTGCCAGCTTTCATTTTGATGATTTCTGAGTGTTTTGACGATGGCCAGGATCGCCCGTGCTCGAACAGTTTTATTTTTAATCACCCATAGTCCATCGAGAAATTCTTGTATTTCTGCAATTCCATTCTGCTGTTGTCGATGGCGAATGGAAATAATCAATTCCCATGCTGATAAAGTTTTGGCGCTGAATTTTCCCAAAAGTAGCGCTTGGGTAGCTCGCAAGTAGGCTTCGGAGAGATTGTTTTCTCGCAATGCAATTTCCGATAAACCCAAGCGAGCGCGACAGCCGCCATTGGGATTAACCTGCAAACATTTGGTAAAAAATTCCTTAGCACTTTGAGTTTCGCCTTCCTGCAAAAAAAAGTTTTCCCAACCGCGCACCCACGACGCTCGGTCGATGCGGTCGTTTGGTAATGGTTAATTTTCCATTTTGTAAAAGTTGTTGTTGCGCTTCTTTGATTTCCTGTTGATGTTTTTCATACCAATCTAACGCTTTTTGCCAACTTGCTTCCGCTACTTGATAAGCTTCCGGCACTTGAACCTGTTTGAGCAAACTACGAACTTGTCCAACGATGGCACGAAACCAGCTCTGTGGATCGTTTTCTTCTAAAGCTAAAACCTCCGATTTCTGATAAACCTCCAAAGCGTTAGAAAATTTTCCTTGCTGAAATTCGCCATCGCCTGCCAAGGCCAATAATTTAGCTTGCCAGCCCGCGCTTTGGTTTTGGCTTATCGTTTTATCCAACAAACTCAACGCTTCGGGATAATTTCTTTGTTTGATTCTTTGATTGATACCTTTCGCAACTCCGCTTAACCCCACTTTGACTTCTTGATGAATGCGTTGTCTTTTTCGGTTGCTCATCGCTTAGCTCTCAGTATTCTGCTTTCAGTTTTCTGTAGCCAATTTGGCAAGCGAGGCAGCTTGCCCTACAATTTAAAAATAAAAAAGGACTGGCGTCTTGCTTATCAGACACCAGCCCACGTTGCAGAGTGAGCAAAACTACGAGTAAACCCTTTCGGGTTTGTTCGTAATTATTATTTGTTTTGAGTTCACTCGAAATTCTTTTGCCACGGAACACACAGAGAAATTTAAAAAAAATGTAATTAAGAAATTCTGTTTTCATCTTAACTTATTTTGTCTCGGTGAGCTCTGGGGCTATTTTTTTCCTCTAAAACTATCTCAAATTCCGTAACTTGATCTCTGACGCTTTTTATCGCTTCATGCGCTGTGCGAAAACGTCCTCGCTCACACAGTTTCAAAAAGGACTCGCTATATTTTCTACCTAATAAAGGTCGAATGCGCACTTTACCACGATTTAAAAATTGAATGCCACCGGCGCTCGCTCCCAACAATGCCAATCCCGTTAAACTTATGAACTTTTTGCGTGTTATAACACAGTTTTGGCTCATGACGCAGGTAATTTACTCTCTCTCTGCACTCCTGTCAAACAAATTTGTTGATTTTTTAAATTTTTTCGAAAAATTTAATCTTTCACCCGAAACGCAAGCAAACGCAGGCCATTTAAACAAACTAAAACCGTGCTTCCTTCATGCCCAACCACTCCCAAAGGCAAAGGCAGTTGAAAACCTAGTGCAGAAATAACGAGAACAACAATAACACCCAACGCAAAAGTGAGGTTTTGATATACAATTTTTTTAGCCTGACGACTCAATTGAATAGCAAAAGGTATATTTTTTAAATTGTCGCTCATCAAAACCACATCCGCAGTTTCCATCGCCACATCCGTTCCCGCAGCGCCCATTGCGACACCAATCGAAGCCGATGCTAGAGCTGGTGCGTCATTAACTCCATCACCAACCATCGCCACCTCACCCAACTTTCTGAGATCACGCAAAACCAAAACTTTATCTTGCGGCAAAAGATCTGCGTAAAATTCATCCACTCCCGCCTGACGCGCAATCGCTGCCGCAACGCGTGGATTATCCCCCGTTACCATCACTACTTGTTTAATGCCCAAGGCTTTTAATTGTTGCACCACTTTGGGCGCGTCTTCGCGCAAAACATCTGCAATCGCTATCGCACCCAACAAAGAAGCCACTGCGCCATCTTCAGAAATTTTCCCCACCAACACTGCCGTTTTTCCTTCATCTTGAAAACGCGCTACTTCTTTTAAAGCTACCTCACGTTCCGGACAATGAAACTGCTCAAAAAATCGTGGACTTCCCACAGCAATACGTTCCCCATTCACTGTGGCATTCGCGCCCTTTCCAGAAATGGATTGAAAATGGGTTGCTTCAAATAATTGCAAAGATCGACTTTGTGCTTCCTTGAGAATGGCTTGGCCCAAAGGATGTTCCGATTTCGCTTCCACAGAAGCCGCCAGAGACAACAATCGCACTTCATCGCAACTTTTTGCACCGGGAAAATTCAAGGTTTTTCCGATTGTCGCCACATCGGTAACACGCGGTTTGCCTTCCGTTAACGTGCCCGTCTTATCCAAAGCCACAATTTTAATTTCCGCACAGCGTTCCAAATGTGCGCCACCTTTGAATAAAACTCCTTTTCTTGCTGCGCACCCGATCGCTGACAAAATCGACGCTGGTGTGCTAATAATCAAAGCACAAGGTGAAGCCACTACCATCACCGTCATCGCGCGATAAAAAGTGGAAGAAAAATTCTCTTTCAATACCAATGTTGGAATCACAATCAAAGCGATGGTAAAGGCAATCACGCCTAACGCATAAAATTGTTCCGCCTTATCTAAAAACCGTTGCGTTTTAGCTCGTTCACTTTGCGCTTCTTCAACCAGTTGAATTAAACGGGCCAGAGTCGAATCTTTAGCTAAACGTGTAACACGAAACTCAATCGCTCCGGTTTGATTAATCGAACCTGCAAAAACGTGCTGCCCCATTTCCTTATAAACTGGCATCGACTCGCCCGTGAGCGAAGATTCATCAAAGTCGCTTGACCCTTCAACAATCTCGCCGTCCAAAGGAACACTTTCTCCGGGCCGAACAATCACGCGATCTCCTATCTGTAAAGATTCAATAGGCAACACTTCCGTTTTCCCATTGCGACGAACCAAAGCTGTTTCAGGCCGAAGTTGCATCAACGATTGAATCGCTTTGCGCGTGCGATCCATGGCGTAACCCTGCAACACATTGGAAAAAGAAAATAAAAAAAGTAGAACAGCACCTTCCAGAGGCGCTCCAACATAAGCCGCGCCCAACGCCGCCAAAAGCATGAGCAAATCGACGTTAACCGTTTTTTCTTTTAACGACTGCCAACTCGCTTGAATTCCAAAATAACCGCCAAACACATAGGCCAACACATAACACACGCTTTGCGCCAAGGAAGACCAGCCGATTCGCAGAGCAAGCCATCCCAAACCTAATGAAATCAAAGTGCCAAAGGTGAAAAAAATTTCTACATTTTCGCGATGGAAAATTTTTTTCCACCAAACTTTTTCTTCCGTAATTAAAAATTCATATGGCTTAACCGGCGCGCCAATTTTTTTAACCTTTTCAATCACTTCCGAAGGTTGCAAAATCGAAGTGTCATAAGTCACATTCATGACACCTCCCAAGAAAGTCGCTGTAGCGCGTTTGATGCCAGGAATTTTTTTGGCTTTATCTTCCAAACGCATCGCTGTGGCTTCAGCGGCCCTACCAGTCAAGCGCATGATATATTTTTTAAAATGTTTTTGGACAGCAGGAGCCACATGATTAATGAGCGCTTCTACTTCCGCATCCGAAATCACTTTAGGATCATAATCCAATTCCACTTTTTCGCCTGGCACATCCACGTGCGCGCTCACCACACCTTGTTTGGTCGCAAGCACTTTCTCAATTTCTTCCGGAGAAGAATCGGTCGGACGAGGAGATGATGCACTCATTTTTTATCTAAACTTAAATCCTGATAAATTGCTTCATTCATTTTTGTGGTTCGTTCATGATGCACTTTTTCGCCAGGCATTCCGTTAAAAACCCAACTTACGATTAAATCATAAGCCGGATCCACAAATCCAAAAGAAGATTGCGCACCAGCATGACCAAACGCTTTTTCTGAAGCGTAACGACCAAAATGATAAGGTTTGTCCACAAAATCGGCTTCAATCGCGTTCAGCATAAAACCTAATCCCCAATCCATATTTTGTCGAAACGTATGATCCCACATTCCCTTCCGATGTCGAGCGATCAAATAATCCAAAGTTTCCTTTTTCAAAATTTTATTTTGTATCAAAGCTTGGTAGAAAAATCCCAGTTCTCGAATCGGTCCCAATGCGTTGCTGCCCGGCTTATAGCTCAACGCCATTTTCTCAACAGAATGATTGGCATGAATCTGAGGCGGTTGCAAACTGGTATCAAACATCTCACCCACTTTTTCCCTCTCCAATTCTTGTCGAGATAAACCCATATGACTATGAAACATTCCTGCCGGCAAAAAAATATTTTCTCGAATATAATCTTGCCAGTTTTGATTCACCACGCGTTGCAATAACTCAGCTAAAATTATCCAACTTCCCGAACGATGATAGCCCGCCTTCTCGCCAGCAATCCAATTAGGCTCACGCGGAGTGTGACAAATTTTTTCCAACACCTGCGCCCACGATAAATTTTCAAATGCGATTAAATCCGTCCCACGCATTCCTCCAGTATGCATCAACAAATGGCGCACTGTTAAAGATTCTTTGCCCCCTTGTCCAAACTCTGGCCAACTTTTCGCAATCGGCTCATCCCAATCCATTTTTCCTTTTTCCCACAACTGCGCTATCGCAACCGCCAGAATCGGCTTGCCCGATGACAACCACAACATCTTGTCTTGCGATTGCAAAGCCATCCCTTCACTTCGCTCGCCCACCGCAAAATCCACAACCGTTTCTCCGCGGTAAGAAATATAAACCTGAGCGCCAGAATGCCATTGATTAGTAATGCCTTCCTCGATCAATAAAAAAATTTTATCCCACTGTTTCAATTTATTACTCGCTTCTACTTTCGTATAAATCAATTAACGGAGACAAAACAAAAACATTACCACTTCTCCCTCCTTTTCCCTTTTTAAGGATCTTTAAGATATTTTCTTGGATGAGAAGATTTAACAAAACTGAAATAGATTGAGCGCTAGGCGCATGACTTCCTCTACGAAAAATACGGCTTTGAAAAATAGGTTGTTTAAATATTTGGTCTAACATCGGAATCGCCCATCGCGATCGTGTTAGATTTAACACTCTTTCCTTCAAACTCTCATAAAGATCTACGATTTGATAAATTGTTTTTAAATTCTTTTTGGATTGATGAGCTATCGCTTTCATAAAAAAAACAACCCAATCCTCCCATTGATTCGTTTGACCTAGTTGATGAAGCCGATCCATATAAGTTTCACGATGAATTTCTAAATAATCAGAAAGATAAAAAAGTGGTTGGGGCAAAATTTTCTTTTCATACAAAAACAAAGGAATGAGAATGCGCCCTAACCGTCCATTACCATCCAAAAAAGGATGCAGCAACTCAAACTGCGCATGAAGTGTAGCCAATTGCACTAGCACATCGCGCTCGTCAGCATGATAATATTTTTCCCAATTATCTAAATACTCGGGCAATAAATGAGCTTCGGGTGGAACAAAATGCGCATTTTCTAAAGTGCTTCCCGGTCGACCAATCCAATTTTGTGTTTTACGAAAATTTCCCCGATTTTTGTTATATCCTCTTACACTGTCCAAAAGAATTCCATGCAAGTGTAATAATAAATTCAAAGAAAAAGGATGCGTTTTCATTTTTTCTTTAGCCGCTTGCAAAGCCGATCGATAATTTAAAATTTCCTGAATATCATTTCGTTTGGTTTCACTAACTGCCTCATCCCCAGCTTCAAACTTAAACACTTCACTCAAAGTCGCATGAGTGCCTTCAATTTGAGAAGAAAGCACCGCTTCCTGACTCATCAAAGGGGCCAATAAAACTTCGACATGCGGCAAGCGATAAAGGGCGCCCTTATATTCAGCAAGAGACCCTGTCGCTTGGGTGATCCAAGGCAATAATTTTTCCCAATCCAACTTTTGAATCGGAAGCTTTTGAGTAACAAAAGGTTTCATATTTATATCAAGCCTTGTAGAGGTAAAACCTAGTTTTATCAATAAAAAATGCTATTTTATTGATAAAAGATTGTTAATTGCTTGCTGTAAATTAATTACAGCTAAGAATGAATCGCTCGACCCGCCACCCCCAAAGCCGCTTCTTTAACTGCTTCAGACATGCTGGGATGAGCATGAATTGTGCGCGCTAAATCTTCTGAACTACCACCAAACTCCATCAACAACACAGCCGAAGCAATTAGCTCGGAAGCATTAGAAGCCACAATGTGAACCCCTAAAACACGATCCGTTTTTGCATCCGCAATAATCTTTGCAAATCCATCCGTCGTGTCGCTTGCCAATGCCCGACCATTGGCCATAAAAGGAAATTTTCCGACGCGATACTCAATTTTTTTCTCTTTCGCCTGTTCCTCAGTCAACCCCACGCTTGCAACTTCGGGAGATGTATAAATCACGCCTGGAATCAAATCATAATTCACGTGACCCGGCTTACCTGCCAAATGTTCCGCGACAGCTACACCTTCATCCTCAGCTTTGTGCGCCAACATCGGCCCATCAATAATATCTCCAATTGCATAAACACTTGGCACCGATGTTTGCCAATGTTCATTCACTTTCACCCGCCCTCTTTCCGTCAACGCAACGCCTGCTTTTTCCAAACCTAACCCTTCTAAATAAGGCCGACGCCCAACCGCAACCAAAACTTTTTCCGCTTCCAGCGTCAGCGCTTTGCCCTTTTGTTCGGCATCCAAAACTACTTTATCTTTAGTAACTTTGGCCTGGGTTACTTTCGTTTCCAAATGAAACGTAAATCCTTGCTTAGTAAAAATGCGCTGCAATAAAGTCGCAGCCTCAACGTCAAAACCCGTTGCAATTCGAGGTAAAAACTCAACCACCGTGACTTTCGCACCCAAGCGACTCCACACTAAACCCAACTCCAAACCAATCGCTCCCCCGCCAATCACCAATAGAGACTTGGGTGCCTCTTTTAAAGCTAAAGCATGCGTGCTATTCAACACTCGATCCCCATCAAATTTTAAAAACGGCAACTCAATCGGCTCACTACCCGTAGCCAAAATAATTTTATCCGAAGTGATTTGCGATTTTTTTCCATCCTCATCCACCTCAATCGTCGTGCCATTCACCAATCGACCAAAACCCGTGATTCGATCGATCTTATTTTTCTTCATCAAAAAATCGATCCCCTTCGTTAGCCCCTTCACCACCTCCTCTTTGCGCTTCATCAAAGTAGGGATTTCCATTTTAAAACCCGAACTCTGAATGCCATGCGCAGCAAAACGATGTTGTGCAAAATGAAAATGCTCCGTTGAAGCCAACAACGCCTTACTAGGAATGCATCCAATATTTAAGCAAGTGCCGCCTAAAGTTTTCGATTTTTCAATGAGCGCCGTTTTAAAACCGAGTTGTGCCGCGCGAATCGCTGCAACATACCCTCCAGGGCCTCCCCCGATGACCACAACTTGATAAGAATTTGCCATAAAATAATGATTTCGACCGAAAAAATTTGCATAATCAACCGCATCTTGCAATGAAAATGCTCCTGAATTTAACTCAGGAGTGTAAATCTGATATTTCTCTAGCCTTTGATACAGCCATCCCTGATTTATCCGATTTTTATTTTCATAAAAATTTGCTACCTTTCCGATTGACGTGCTAGCTGATCAAGATTCGATTTTGCATCACAACCCGAGAGTAAAAGAATGGAGTCACTCGGTGTTGGCGGGAGAGGTCTACCCTTTGGGCTATGAACCGCTGCCCTATCAAGCTTATTTGATTGCTTCTTTGGTAACTTATCGACCCCAAGTTTGCTTGGTGATTTGTCGTCGGTTTAAAGAAATGGAAGAGTTAGCCGCCCATTTAGAAGTTTGGTTGAATAAACGAGTCGTGCAACTTTTTCCCTGGTTGGAGATCGGAGAATCGGTCACACCTGACCCCGACTTTATCGCGCAACGTTATCGCACCTTGCAAAGGTTGCTGATGCGCTCCAACTCTTCATCCGAGCCTTTAATTATTTTAACATTAACCGAAGCATTGGAACAAAAACTTCCTTCGCCTGCCTGGTTAAAGGAGCGCCAACAAATCTTGAAAGTGGGCCAATCACTTTCTTTAACCCGTTTACAAGAACAATTAACGCAAACCGGGTTTTTGCGAGTAACTCGCATCGATCAACAAGGCCAATTTGCGCAACGCGGCGGTATTTTAGACATTTACCCTTATCACTCGGAAGATCCTGTGCGCATTGAATTTTTTGGCGATGAAATCGATTCCATGCGCGAATTTTCAATTCATGATCAACTCAAGCTGCGCGACATCAGTTCGCTCAATTTTTTCTTGGCCAACCTTCAAGAAGCTCCAGCAGAAGCCACACTTTATGACTATTTATTTCAGGAAAATAAAAAAAGTTTTATCCTCGATAGCACACAAGAAACCCTACCTTCCTCTCCGCCACCCACCGGCTTTTCTCATGATTTCCTAAAAAAAAGCAGTGCCGATCTTCTTCTTCAGGAACAGCGTCGCGCCAATCTTTTGGAACATCTGCAACAATGGACAAATGAAGATTGGCGAATGATTATCTTTTGCCATAACGAAGGTGAAACCCAGCGACTTAAAGAAATTTTAGAGGAACAAAAAAAATCAATCACGCGCGCTATTATTTTTTCGATCGGCCATCTGAATCAAGGCTTTACGGTGCCCGAAGCAAAACTCGCAATTTTGACCGATGCCGAAATCTTCGGCCGTTATCGTCAGGTTCGTTCTTTCCGTTTGCGAGAGCGCACGAGTTTATTAGCGCAATCGCGTCACACGACTCCTGAAGAATGGGAAATCGGCGATTATGTGGTCCATGCTCAACATGGCATCGGTCGCTTTTGCGGACTAAAACATTTTGCTTTGCATGAAAACCAAGAACAAGAAGTCATTATTTTAGAATACGCTGAAGGCGCCAAACTTTATGTGCCTTTGAATCAAGCTTACTTGATTAGTCGCTATGTGGGAGTAAGCCGAAAAAAACCCACTCTGGACAGCCTAGGTGGCAATCGCTGGGAGCGAGCCAAAATCGCTGCGAATCGCGCTATTTTCGATTACGCCGCCAAACTCTTGCAAATCCAAGCGGAAAGACAGATCCATCCCAGCTACAGTTTTCCTCCCGACACCGAATGGCAACGCGAATTCGAAGCCAGTTTTATTTATCAAGAAACCTCCGATCAATTACTCGCGATTGAAGCGAGTAAACAGGACATGGAAAATCCCACAGCTATGGATCGTTTGATTTGTGGTGACGTAGGTTTTGGAAAAACGGAAGTGGCGATTCGAGCCGCTTTCAAGGCGGTCATGTCAGGAAAACAAGTGGCGTTTCTTTGTCCCACTACCGTTTTAGCTCAACAACATGGTAATACTTTGCGTGAACGCATGGCAGATTATCCGGTCAAAATCGAAATCTTAAGCCGCTTTGCCTCACTAACTGCTCAGAAAAAAATAGTAAACGATTTAGCAAAAGGCGAAGTTGACATCGTAGTAGGCACACATCGCTTGCTATCCCTCGATGTGAAATTCAAAGATATAGGCTTGCTCGTGGTCGATGAAGAACAACGGTTTGGCGTCAAACATAAAGAGACTTTGAAAGAACGATTTCGCCAAATCGATATTTTGACACTTTCTGCCACCCCCATTCCTCGGACACTTTACCTCGCTCTCATGGGAGCGCGTGATATGAGCACGATTGAAACACCACCGCCCGGTCGCGTGCCCGTAGAAACCGCCATCGCACCTTATGATGAACGACTTATTCGCGACGCTATTCAACGCGAACTGGCTCGCGACGGGCAAGTTTTCTTTCTTCACAACCGCGTGGAAAGCATCGAACGCATGGCATTAAAAATCCAACGACTCATTCCAGGCATTAAAGTCATCGTGGGACACGGTCAGATGAAAGAAAATGAGCTGGAACAAGTCATGCTCGCTTTTGTTGAAGGCAAAGCTGACGTGCTCGTTTCCACCACTATTATCGAAAGTGGATTAGATATTCCTAATGCCAACACCATTATTATTGATCGAGCTGATCGATTCGGTTTAGCTGATCTTTACCAACTTCGCGGGCGTGTGGGACGCGGTCAACACAAAGCATACGCCTATCTTTTGTTGCCACGCGAACTGTTGATAACGGGTGAAGCACGTCGCAGAACCAGCGCGATCAAACAGTATTCTCATCTTGGCGCAGGATTCAAAATCGCCATGCGCGATTTGGAAATTCGAGGCGCGGGCAATCTTTTGGGCACGCAACAAAGCGGTCACATTGCCGCCATTGGATTTGAATTGTATTGCCAACTTTTAAAAATGGCCATCGAACAACTCAAAACCGGCAAGCCCATTTTTCGACGCGATGTGTCGATTACCATTGATTTCCTCAATCTCAACGAATCCGAAAAATCGACGGATCAACTACCCGCCTATTTACCCATTTCTTTTTTACCCGAACCCGGCCTCCGCATCGAAGCCTACCGAGAATTGGCTGAAATTTCGAACTTTCAAGAATGGAAAACCACCCGAAAAACATGGGAAGATCGCTTTGGAAGATTGCCTGAAGCGGTAGAAAATTTGTTGCAATACACACGCCTTAAAATTCTCTGCAGTGAACATGTTGCTAGCAGTTTAGAAATTGTAGAAGATCAAGTTCGAATCAAAAAAGGTGGCGACTACATTTTAATCGATTCCAAGTTTCCGCGATTGACTGAAAAAAATTTAAAAAAACGCTTCAAAGAGATTTTTTATTGGGCAGAACAATTACTTGAAGAAAATAAATGAATGCAAAGCAAGGTAAAACAACTTAAAGTTTAAACCCGTAGCGCCCCACGAAATCCCCTGGCACTATAGTAAGATTGCGCACCGTTATGACCCACGAAAACCCGGCCGTAGCGACGATCACAATAAAGCGCACCACCAAGTTTTCTAATATCATCAGGTGTTTTCACCCAACTCGAGGTTTTCGTATCAAAATTGCCGAGCTTTTGTAGATCCAGATATTGTTCTTCGGTTAAAAGCTCAACACCCATTGCCTCTGCCATATCCATAACACTATTTTCTGGTTTATGCTCCTTCCTCGATTCCAACGCTTCACGATCGTAACAAATACTAGTGCGACCTTTCGGACTTTCCGGCGAACAATCAAAAAAGATATATTCACCCGTCTTTTTATCGTGACCAACCACATCCGGCTCACCACCCGTCTGCTCCATTTCATTAAGCGACCACAATTTTTTAGAATGGGCCTCTAATCTCACTTGCACCTTAGCCCATTCCAAACCCTTATGGCGGCTCATGTTTTTCTCAAAACGAGTTTTTAATATTTTGAGAAGTTCTTCACGTTGTTTTGATGGCAATTCCTTTTTATTATTCTTCATATTTTTATAGTTTTAAATAGTTCAACTCGTGCGCTTGGAACGTCGCGCAAGAATTATCAGCCCAATCTTCCTCGCAATAAATAATACAACCTGACTCAAGAGAGCCGGTCCAAATCCAAAAAAGCAATAAGCACCGAGCCATGCCGCCACACCAATAATAGCAAAAATTATGCCAGCGTACATGCAATATCCAGAAAAGAGCATGACAGGAACAAAAATAAACCGAACACCAGCAGCATACTGTTGAACTTCCGAAGCTGGTTCATAAATATAACCCAATATCGGAATGCTCAGAATAAGATGAACCCATCGTAAAATCGAACGTCGAATCGCATTTGTCATAGTATGTTTTACTTTAATTTGCTTGCCATGTCTTGCAGACGGTCATGTGCCATATTGATTCCCTGAGCAAAAGGCAATTGCAACATTTGATCCCTGAGCGCAATAGATCGATATACAATATGCATAGTTAGCTTACTGGTACTGTCGGTGAGCTTTTCAAATTCCAAGAACTCAAGTTGAACTTCAAAGGGCGTATTTTCCATTTCAAATGTCCGAGTGATTTTCCGATTCGGATTAAACTCATGGATCGTCCCATTGAACTTATGCTTGTTTCCATGAGGATCAGTAGTTTCAAATTGATAGCTGCCGTGCTTTTTATTTTCAAGTTTCAGCACTTTCGTCCCCATCCATTGCTCAACCATTTCAGGTTCTACATAGGCTTTAAAAAGCAATTCCAATGGCAAATCAAATTCCCTTGTTATCACTAAATCCTGTTTACCCTCTTCCGCATGAATTTTTGTTTTTTGTTCCATACTATTTGTTTTTATATTTTTTCATAACCATTTCTAATTTATTGAAACGATCTTCCCACAACCTGCGAAATGGCTCAATAAAGTTGGCCACCTCTTTCATCTTTTTAGCATTAAAATAATAGTAAATTTCTCGACCGTTTTGTTTTTGTTTAAGTAATTGGCACTCGGTGAGTATTTGCAAATGCTTTGAAACAGTCGGCCTAGCTGTGTCAAAGTTTGCCGCAATGGATCCGGCGGTCATGGATTGCGAAGCAACCAGCAAAAGTATCGCCCTTCTGGTTGGGTCTGCAATGGCTTGAAATACATCTCGTCTTAAATTCATTATGTAGCTATTTGACTACAAAATATATACGTAGTCATTTAACTACGCAATATTTTTTTAAAAAATTTATTACTACAACCATCTTGTAGTGCCCAAAGATAAAGCAATAGAAAGTTAGAGAGCGCACTTGCCATGAGAGTTTGGCTTGCCAAAAATAATTTTCCTTGTAATTAAATTGTCTTTAATCGATTAAATTGCGAGGTAAATAGTGAAAAATATAATTCTTAGTGTTTTACTTTTTGTAAGCCTGTTAACAGAATTCAAAGGCATAGTTTATGGACTAGAATCTATTAACTCTGTTCCATTTAGTTATAACCAAACTTTTGATTCTTTTGGAACCAATGATGTGCCCTGGAGTAATGATTCTATTTTGCCCGGATGGTTCGCGGCTCAAGAAAATGGTATTGTGACCAATTTAGTGGCTGATGATGGAAATAATTCAAACCTAGGGTTATTCTATAATTATGGTTCATTTTTAAGCGTAGATCGAGCCTTGGGTGCCCGTCCTGACGGCAATATACTCGCTATCTTCATAGGTGCAGGTTTTACCAATAACTCCTCTAGCACTGTTACAAATATCCAAATTGCCTATAAAGGAGAGCAATGGAGAGATTCCGATACTGTTCAGCAAACCTTAGAGTTTTTTTATCGAATTGGTGGTAATGACTTTCCCAACAACACTAATAATATTGGTTGGATTGCATTGACCAATCTTAATTTTACGAGTCCTCAAAATTCAATGAGCTTTATGGCTCTTGACGGGAATAATCCGAATAATAGTGCGTCACTTTCTTTTAACCTTGATGGTGTATCCATTCCACCAGGACAAACTTTTTGGATTCGCTGGATGAACTCTTTTGATCCCAATGCAAACTTTGAGCATGGAATAGCCATTGATGATGTGATTTTAAATTTTTCGGGACAAACCAATCAATTCAACTTAACCGAATTTAAGATTGATGTGAAAAAGCCTAAATCGGGTAAAGTTCTTAAATATAAAGGCTCTAAAGGATTCAAAGTCAAAGCAAACGTTGTCACCACTAACACTGTAACTGAAGCGTCTGTTGCAGCTTTTAGTGGCACTAATATTCCGACCAATTTAACTTTTGTTGCGGCAACCTTAAAAGAGTTGAAAAAGGGGAAATTGCTCAAGACACAAGGTGTTAAATATAAATTGAACACAAAGAAAAATAGAACAGGTCAAAATTTAACCCAAGGCCCAATTAACTTAGTGCTTAAATTAGTTGGGACACAAGGAACTAATGCTGGCAGTTATTTACAGACTAATGTTTTTTCTGAGGTTCAAATCAAATAAATTAGTCTCCAGCCATTTGCCTCAGCTCGAGTGTTGAAAGACTCTCGATATATATATTAGCCTCCACGAAATCCCATGACGAGTGGATACAGATTGACCTGTATTGTGCTGAAGAAATCGTCGCTGCAAATTCTCGCAACTACCTACGTAACGCCGACCTGTTTTTTTACTTTGCAAAATGTAAATCCAAAATAAGAAACCTCGGGCTGGTGAGATTTGAACTCACGACCTCGTGGACCCGAACCACGCGCGCTAGCCAAGCTACGCTACAGCCCGTCATGAATTGTTAAAATAAAGAAGGACGTTCACTTAAGCAAACTTCTTTTGGAGCCCTTCATTGACTAAGGGGTCATGCTACTTATTTTATAGATATGAAAAGAACCATTATTGAAGTGAAGCCCAGCCGGGGAGGAGGTTGGGAGGCAAAAATGCGAGGGAATGGAGAACGTATTATCATCAATAATAATAAAGCCCGAGTCATATCTGCTGCTCGACAAATCGCGCGGGATTTGGGACACAGTCAATTGATCGTTAAAAAAGCGGATGGCCATATTCAAACAGAGTCTACTTACAAATAGACTCTTAAAAGCTTTTTACCAAAATTTCTTTATTACTGCGGAAAGCTGTTTTTTCAATAATTCAGTATCCCCATCATTCCAAATAGCAATATCAGCCTTTTGCATTTTTCTATCAAGTGGCCATTGAGCACGCAACCGAGCTGTGATCTGATCTTCACTCCAACCGCGCGCACTAATACGAGATCGCACCACACTTTCGGAACAGCCAATCGCAATAACTTTTTCAAATTCTGTTTCCGCCTCCGTCTCATAAAGCAAGGGAATCACCACCAGCACATCCTGGTCTTGCGCTAACAATTTCTCTGATTGTCTTTTCCATTCTTCGCGAATAATGGGATGCAAAATAGCATTAAGCTCCGACAACCGCTTCGCATCATGAAATATCGTTTCAGCAAGTTTAGCGCGATTCAATGTCCCATCTGCATGAAAATAATTTTCTCCAAAAAGAGTTTTAATTTTTTCCCAGGCCGGTTTTCCGGGTATGACAATTTCACGCGCAATTTCATCGGTATCAATCACATGCCAACCCATTTCACTCAACAACTTAGCTGCCGTGCTTTTACCACATCCCAACCCGCCCGTGAGTCCGATCAAATGAGCCATATTACAAAATTTCCAGTTTCAACCCGTCATGAGCTAAAAACATTTTCGACGGCAAAGTTTCTCCCACTTCCGCATGAGAAATAGCGTGAGCCAAATGAGTAAAATAAGTCGCATGGGCGCCAACTTGCCGTGCCGTCTCAATCGCTTCCGGCAAACTTAAATGAGTCGGATGCGATTTAAAACGCAACCCATCTAAAATCAAATAAGGAATTTGTTGAATTTGAGAAATCACCGATTCTGGAAGAGATTTGCAATCACTAAAATAAGCTAATTTTGGCACACCTTGATAATCCACACGATATCCCCAAGTGCGAACCTTGCCATGCGGCACCTCCAACGGATTCCATGTTAAGCCGCATAATTCAAACGGGCCTTGAACCGCATGCGGTTCGGGATGCACGTAACCCTTAAAGCGATTTTCACCATTGAACGCGTAAAAGAAAACCCGACTTAACGTTTCTAAGGCTTCGCGGCTACCATACAATGGCATCGCGCGATTTTCCATTTCACAAAAACGGCGAAGATCGTCCATACCCAAAATATGGTCGGCATGCGCGTGCGTATAAACTACCGCATCGACTCGATTAATTTTTTCCCGCAAAAGCTGTTGACGCAAATCGGGCGTCGTATCAACCAGCACGCAGCCTTGTTCCGTTTCCAAATAAATGGAAGAACGCGTGCGCTTATCACAGGGATCATTGGAAGTGCAAACCGAACAATCGCATCCAATCATCGGAATGCCTTGAGAAGTGCCAGTGCCCAGAAACGTTAGCTTCATGAATTCATTAAAAGTTCGATTTCATTGTTGCCTTATTCTAGAAAAGTGAAAAGTGGAAAAATTTCCCCGCTTCTGTTAAAACCAAGCTAACCGTCATGCTGCAAACCTTGCACATTAAAAATCTGGCTTTGATCGAATCGATTCTATGGGAAGTGCCCATAGGCTTTACCGCTTTGACAGGCGAAACAGGCGCTGGCAAATCGATTGTGATTGATGCCATCTCGCTCGTGCTTGGCGAACGCGCGGATAAGACCTTAATTCGCTCCGGCACAGAATCGGCTACGGTAGAAGCGGTTTGGGATCTCGCTACCAATCCCGATTTGTTAAAAACCATCAACCATTTACTGGAAAAATCAGGAGTGGAACCTTGCGAAGAAGGAGTTTTAACCATGAAACGCTCGCTTCTAGCTAATGGCCAAAATCGCCAATTCATCAATCATTCCGCTGTTTCATTACAATTATTAAAACAAATCGGCGATCATCTCGCTGACATGCATGGCCCCCACGATCATCAATCTTTACTTTCCAACGATACACAACGCGAATTGCTGGATGCCTACGGGCATTTGGATTCATTTACCTCTAGCACCCAGCAAACTTGGCAGTGCTGGAACAATGCTGTAAAAACCTATGAACAGTTAAAACAAGAAATACAAACCTCAGATCAAGAAATCTCTCTTTTAACCTTTCAAGTAGAAGAAATCGAAAAAGCGCACTTGCAAGAAAATGAGGAAGAAATTTTGGCGCCACAAATGGATCGCATTCACAATTTTCAAAAACTATTACAACTCACGCAACAACTGCAAATTATTTTAGATGAAAACGAAAATAGCGCGATTAATCAACTCGGTCAGGCTGAACGGTTGCTTTCACAACTGATAACGTTGGATGGCGAAACTCAGAACCTTCAAGATTATGCGCACACAGCTCAAAGCGCCTTGCAAGAATGGGCGCGCGAGTTGAGTTCTTATCAAGATCGATTAGATTTAGATCCTCAACAAGCAGCAGAAATGGAATCACGCTACAATTTAATTCAATCTTTAAAACGAAAATATGGCGGAAGCTTAATCGAAGTGTTGACTCGCGCTCGAGAAGGGCGCGAACGTTTGAATCGTATCACAAAACGGGATGAAATTTTGGAAAAATCTCAAAAAGAAATGAAGGAAACGGAGGTTACTTATCGCGCTTCAGCTAAAAAACTAAGTCAAGCCCGCAAAAAAGCATCAGAGAAATTGAGTCAAGCCATTACCAAACAATTGCAAGAGTTGGGCTTCAAAAAAGCGCTCTTTACTGTGACCTCTACCCCAACCGATCACCCTGCTTCACACGGTTTGGATGCTATAGAATTTTTATTTGCTCCCAACATGGGAGAAGGCGAAAAACCTTTGCGCGCAATCGCCTCGAGTGGAGAAATGGCACGGGTAATGCTGGCGATTAAAACCTCATTAGCGGAACAAGATCAAGTGCCTTTGTTAATTTTCGATGAAGTGGACGCCAATGTAGGTGGAGAAATTGGCACACGCGTGGGGCAAAAACTAAAAGCACTGAGCGCGCATCACCAAATTTTTTGCATCACCCACCTTCCTCAAGTCGCAGCACTAGGCAATCAACATATTGCGATTTCCAAGCAAACTCGCCAACAACGAACCGTCACCGAACTACAAGTCCTAAACGACAAAGAGCGAATCGAAGAACTCGCTCGTATGTTAGGCGGTAGCCATGCTTCATCTCGCGCTTTGGCGGAAGCCTTGCTAAAAGCTTAAAGCAATAACATTGTGAAACGCATTTTAATTTTAACAGCTGCGTTTGGTGAAGGACACAATGCGGCGGCGCGCAATTTACAAGCTGCTTTTGAACATCTCTATCCGAATCAAGTTCAAGTTATCGTGCATGACTTATTTGCAAACTGCTACGGATTTTTAAATGACGCAACAAGAAACGCCTATTTATCCATCGTAAATTATTTGCCCCAAGTTTGGGATGTTTTATATTACTGGCTCGATAGATCCGCTACCCTGCAAAATTTTACTGCATCTCCAGGAATTATGCGGAGCGCTTTTAAAAAAATTTTAAATGCGTTCCAGCCCGATCTTATCATTTCAGTTTATCCCACTTATCCTATCTTATTACGAGATTGTTTAAATTCCAAGCCACTCCCTTTTTTGAATGTTGCGATTGTAACGGATTCCATCACCGTCAATTCTATTTGGCATCGAACACCTTGCGACTACTTTTTTGTGCCAAATTCTCTTACAGCTGATTTATTGCAACGACGCGGTGTGAAAATCGAATCATTGCAAGCATTAGGTTTTCCAGTCTCACTAGTTTTTTCACAATTACAAAATCTTGAGCCTCCTTCGGAAAAAAAACGGCTGCTTTTTATGATTAACTCCCGTCACCGCCAAGCTCTGCAGGTTGTTCAAAAATTACTACAACATGACCATCTAGAAATGACAATTACCTGTGGCAAACATTCATCTCTAAGGAAATCATTTCAAAAACTCTGTGAAAGACATGATAATCGTTGTCAAATTTTGGGTTGGACACCAGAAATTCCGCGTTTGCTGCGAACGCACCATGTCGTTCTTAGTAAAGCAGGCGGCGCAACAACTCAAGAAGCCATCGCGGCACAATGTCCCATGATCGTAAACCAAGTGGTGCCGGGACAGGAAGAAGGAAATTTTGAATTATTGCGACGTTATGACGCGGGCTATTTTGCCGCTCAACCCGAAACTATTAGCCAGTGTGTAAATGAAATATTCGCTAATCGTGCTCAACGTTGGCAAGAGCTTCGTCAAAACATTAGTCGCTTAAGCCGACCTCGAGCATCGCTTGATATTGCTGAATTTTTATGGGAAAAACTTCAATCTCGATAAGCGATAACTTCAATTTCCACTTGAGCGCCCAAAGGTAAAGCAACCACTTGAATAGTGGAACGAGCAGGCGGCTCTTTAGAAAAATAATCGCGATACACTTCGTTCATGGCAGCAAATTGAGTCAAATCAACCAGGAAAACTGTGGCTTTTAAAACACGCTCCATCGAAGAGCCGGCACTTTCAAGCAAAGCTGTAATATTTTCCAGCACTTGACGTGTTTGCGCCCGAATATCGCCCTCGACCAATTTCCCCGTCTCTTTGCTCACGGGAATTTGTCCAGCTAAAAAAATGAGCTTATCCCATGCCACGCCTTGAGAGTAAGGCCCTACTGCAGGCATGACTTTCTCTGAAACAATGATTTGCTTGGCCATCTATTTCGCTGTAAACATTTCAAAGAACAAGTCAATCCTCATGTCGAAAAGATATTGACCCCGGAAAAAATCAAAACAAAATATATTATTATGGCAGTTGTCCAAGAAACCGAACTTAATGCTGGTCAGTTAGAAACTTTAAAACGCGCTCGAGTTGCTTACGAACGCAACAATTTAGAATATGCAATCACGCTGTTGCTACAACTCGTCAAAGAAGCGCCGCGCTATTTAGCCGGACGTCAATTGCTCCGAGATATTAGCATTAAAAAACATGGTTCCGCCAAGGGCGGTTTTATGGGTTTAGGTTCGGTTGCGTCAGCGCCCCAGTTATTAAAAGCACAATCTGCTGCCAAAAAAAATCCTGAAGAAGCCTTAGCCGTTGTGGAACAGGTTTTATCTACCGACCCTTTTAATAAACAGGCCAATGAACTTCTCAGCCAAATCGCTAAAACTATGGACATGTCTGAAGTAGCCTGTTTAGCTCATGAAACCTTACAACGCGCCAATCCTCAGGATATTAAAAATCTTCACGCTTTAGGTCGACTTTATTTGGAAGCCAAAAATCCAAAAGCGCGAGACGTTTATGCTGCCATTTTGAATATCAAACCTAATGACGGAGAGGCTTTGAGCAATTTAAAAAATGCAGAAGCTATTGGCACGTTGCAAAAAGGTTGGGCCAGCGCGGGTTCTTATCGAGACGTTTTGGCCGACAAAGACACAGCATTAAAATTAGAACAGGAAAGTAAAATCACGAAATCAGAAGAAGCTATCGACCAACTGATCGCAGAACATTACGCTAAACACCAAGCTGAACCCAAAAACATTCTTCACGCTCGTCGCATCGCCGATCTTTATCGACAAAAAAATGATCACACCAACGCCCTCGCTTACTATCAGTATGCTTACGATCTTTCGGGAAAAACTGATCCGGGTTTGGAAAAGATCATGTATGAAGTGCGTTTAAAACAATACGACGATCTCATCCAACAATGGAAAACGTTTATTGCAACGAATCCGAACGATCCAGAAATCAAAACGCATCAAGCTACCTTGGAAACTTGTGAAAAGCAACGAGCGGACTTAGTGCTACAAGAAGCCCGCAATCGAGTCATCAAATATCCTAACGATCTTCAATTCCGATTTGAATTGGGCGAAGCGCTTTATCAGGCCGGCGATGTGGGCGGCGCCATTCCTGAACTTCAAGCGGCATTGCGCCAACCTAATGCACGTTTAAACGCCATGTTTTTATTAAGCCTTTGTTTTAAAACCAAAGGACAGCTCGATATCGCAGCAAAGCGTTTGGAGGAAGCGTCTTCAGAAGTTTTGAGTATGGATGATATGAAGAAAAACATTCTTTATCATCTCGGTTTAATCTACGAAGAAATGAAGCAACCAGAAAAATCAATCAACGCTTTCAAACAAATCTACGAAGTGGATTATGGTTATCGCGACGTCGCGCAACGAGTAGAAAATTTCTATCAAAAATCTTCTTGAGCCCTATTCCAACCTCTCCCCCATCCGAAGATTCTTCGGACTGCCTCCAAACTCCGAATCAAATTCAAACGATGTTTGGAAGAATTGCTTCGCGCTACGATTTTTTCAATCGTTTCCTCAGTTTAGGACAAGACATTCGATGGCGAAAACATTTAGTCCAAGCCGCAATTTGCGAAAACCCTGCGATTATTTTAGATTTAGCCACTGGAACAGGCGATGTCCTTCAAGCCCTCCATTACGCTTCAATCCCTTATGGAGGCATGGCTTGGGGTGTGGATTTTAGCCAACCCATGCTGGAACAAGCCAAAAAGAAAGGCCTTTCAAACCTTTGCTTAGCCAATGTTATGGAATTACCATGCCGCGATCATTCTGTAGACGTCATTACTATTGCATTTGGATTAAGAAATTTGGATGATAGAAAAAAATTTTTCTTAGAGGCTCTACGTGTATTGAAAGATACTGGAAAATTATTGATTCTAGAATTTTCTCAACCCGTTCGACTTCTCGCTCCATTTTACTTCTTTTATCTGAACCAAATCCTTCCTCGATTTGCCAATTTATTGGGAGCGGACACCGAAGCCTATCGCTATTTAAGCGAATCCATCTCTCAATTTCCTAATAAATTAGAATTGAACCAAGAACTGTCAGAGGCTGGTTTCGAACGCATTTCTGTTCGATCTTATTGTTTCGGCGGCGTGGCATTTCACGAAGCTTATCCACCAGGACGAGTCACAGCAGCGGGTTGAGCTTCAGACAAAGTTTCCCCTCGCATTTGCTCCGCATTCACGCCTCCAATCACACGAAATGCACCGCCAATATTGACTAAACGTGGTCGCGTTTCAACACTCGCATAATCTTCTTGGTGTAACATTTCTCCATCCACCCCAAATTCAAAATAGCGAAACTGTTCCGCACCGGTTCGAAATAAAATATGCCATTTTTCACCCCCTTCTATCTCAGTTTCCGGATCTTGACCCGACATCAAAAAACCTAACGGTTTACACATCAACACAGCATTATTATCTTCACTCTCTATTTGCGCATACAGCGTCACTCGATCTTCGATCAAATTAGCAATCAAACTAAATGTGCGACGCTCATTAGAGCCCGGCATACCTCGTTGTTCTGACCAAATCGCCCTTCCTTTAATCACACTAAAAACAACCTTCGGCGAAATCAAATCGCCCTCACCATCGGGCGATTGCAAAACAGCAGAAACTTCATAAGAATCAATTTCACGAATTTGATAATAAGGCACCAAATCGAATTTAAATTTTGCCTCATCACCAGGCTCAAGAGTCAAAGGGGGCAACGAAAAATCGCGCGCTTTTCGCGCTAACAGTCCATTGGAACGTTTCACCAAAAATCGCAACCAACTTTGTCCGCCCTGCTCCTGAAACTTTAAAGTTTTTCCACTTTCGTTTTTAACCACGATCTCCAAAACAATGGGTTCATATAAAAGATAATTCACCCGTGGTCGCACGATCTGCAACTGCACCTGACTTTGTGCAACCGTTGCAAAACCCAAAAAACAAATAATCCAGACCCAACACTTCATCTTTCTCTTTTATCCCAGGTTCTATTCGGCAACAAGAGCGAAGTTCGTGAAAGCTAAACGCCCCAATCACACATTCCTCTTGCGGAATTGGTTAATTCGACCTAACCAGACACCACATCGCCCAAGGCTTGCAACACATTTTCCACAGTTATTCGGCGCAAACAAGCTTGCGTTTCTGCAATCTGACAATTCCGCGAAAAGCAAGGAATACACGACAAATCCAGTTGTAATACTCGCGAATTCGTCGTCCAAGGCCCTGTCTTTTCCGGGCTCGTGGGTCCAAACAAAGCAATTAAAGGTTTTCCCAACGCCGCGGCAACATGCATCGGACCAGAATCGGAAGAAATCACCGCCTGCGCTCGTCGCATCAAATCAAGTAACTGCTCAAAGTTCGTTTGATTCGTTAAATCCAAAGTTTCAGCAATATGGAAAGGTTCGCCTTGGCCTACCACGACTAATTTCTGCGGTGCCAATCGTCTAGCTAAAGACGAAACCAAATCCTTCGGCAATACTTTTGTTGGCCAACGCGAAAACGGATGCACCAAAACAAAAGATTCTGGAACATTTTTCATTGTCTCAGTGCCTTTAGGCAAAGGAAATTCCAACGTGTCACAAGCCACACCTAAAAAATTGAGCACTTGCCGATAACGCGCAATCGCATGCCCAGAAGTAATGGGCGCCTTTTCTTGATAAAAAAAACCGGCTCCTTCACGACAATCGCTCATCCCGATTTTGCGATACCCCCGAGCGGCGGCGGCAATCAAACCGGAACGCAAAAGCCCCTGCAAATCGATAACCCACTCATAAAAATCCTCTCGCAGTTGCGATAAAAAATTTCGCAACGTTCCGATCCCCCATTCCTTACGAGGAAAAACAATAACCTTTCGCACATAAGGATTATTTTTCAACAAACTCGCATATTCTCGGTTAATCACCCAATCCACAGCTTCAACTCCAGGATGACGCGCCAAAGCCGTTGCAATCGGAAGCGCATGAATCACATCACCGAAACTGCTCGGTTTAATGAGCAAAACTCGCATCTATCTCCCTTCAGCCAAACGATCTGCTAAACTTTCTGGCAATCCCACAGCAACAATTTTTGCTTGGGATTTAGCCAAATCGTAGGCCACTCGACGTAGTTCAACTGTGCGCGCTTCCTCGTCATAAATCACATAAGATGCTCGCCAATCGCCATCGCGCGGCTGTCCAACACTACCCGCGTTCACCAAATATTTGCGTTTGGGTTCTACTGTAAACGTAGAAAATTCTATCGCGTCAATTTCAGCATTTTTTACAAAAACTTGTGGCACATGCGTATGACCAATAAAACAAAGCGGATCGATTTGATAATTAAAACTAGCCGCTGCTTCCAACGCGTTATTAATATAACTCCATTGCCCTGGCGAATCTAAAGACGCGTGCACCAAAATAAAATCTCCCATCTGGCGACGATAACGCAACTCTTTCAAAAATTTTCTTTGTTCCGATGATAACTGATCCCGTGTCCATTGCATCGCGATAGCAGCCCGCTCGCTAAAATGCTCCAGAGATCCATCGTTCGCGGCTTCTTCATCATGATTTCCCTTAACAATCGGACAATTCAACTGTTGCACCCACTCCATGCACGCCACAGGATCCGCGCCATAACCCACGATATCTCCCAAGCAAAGCGGATGCGTTACGCCTTGATCTTGCATATCAAACAAAACGGCCTCTAAAGCCTCTAAATTTCCGTGGATATCCCCAAAGATGCCATATCTCATAGCTCAAATGCCATTATCTTCTCATTTTGCGACCTTGAAAAGATTTTTTAATTTTCAGGGAATAATTTTTGCTGCTGAGGGATATGCAATTTTTCCTCCAAACGCTCGATATGCGCTTGCACGCGATCCCAACGCATTTCAGGTGTAGCGCTTTTATCAGGAAACGAACGCCAAACTTTTAGCCAAAAAGCATAAGCTTCCTGCCACTTCTTCGCTCGCTCCAAATTATACGCCACTTGCCGAAAAACGTAAGCGGGCGCGTCAGGAAAAGTTGCGGCTTTTAAAAAGTCCTCCGCAGCGCCCTCGTAATCCTTTTGCTTTTCAGCTCGTAAAAAACCTCGCGCTGCCCACAACTCGTAACGATCTGGAATATTTTTCAACCCCCGATCCAATAATTTTCGTCCGGCAAGAATATAAGATTGCTCCGCCTTCAATCGCTTTGCCAAGCTAGGCTCCTTCAAATCATAACGCGCTGCATGACTCATATTCCATGCTAAATGCCAAGCCGCCATCTCCCAAAAAAAGATGGACCGCGGTTGCAACAAACAAACCAACTCCATGTTTTCTCGCATAGGCAACCATTGTTGCTGCTCAAATTGATAATTGGCTCGCAACCAAAGTCCATCCGCTAACACACTTCGAAACCCGCTAAACAATGCCAAAACCGCATCCTGCCCCATCTGTTCACTCACTCGCAGATTCAGCGAAGGCGTCAACTCATGCGCCACTTTTTTTTCTAAAAACAATTTTCCGACACCCCATGAAATCCACAGCAAAATAGCAACCAACCAATAGCTTTTTTTATAAAAAATATTGTGCGAGATCTCCTTCATCTCACCATTCCCGTTGAGAAAAAATCAAACAAGCCGCTCCCACAGCCACACCAACATAAAGAACAACATAACTCAAAATATAAAACAAATCCAAACCACTCGGCACCGTGCCCACCACAATATTATCTACACCACTCAACATCTGAAAATCAGGAAAAAACACACTCACAACAACAAGAATTCCTTTTGTGATTGCGCTTAGCCCAACTGACCCATGCCACCACATCTCTCGAGCCGTCGACTGCAAATGACCAATCACATAAACCATCATCGTCATCACCACCGTAAACAACATCGAAGTGGAAAACGTCGAAATCAACAACGCTACCGCTGCAACCAACAACCAACGCCCATAAATCATCCCAAACGCCACGAACAAATAAGGATCGCGCACTTCTGCTTGAATTTTCTGCAAAGTCTCGCGCGCCTCCGCTTTTTCCTCCAACGAAACCGTCTCTTGCATTTGTTGCAAAATTTGCTGTTCCAAATTCTTTTCCTGCAATTTCAAAACCGCGCCAAACACCAAAGCCATCACCACCAACGCCAACAACAACGTCAACGCCATGCCCAAAAATTTCCCCGCCAAAAATTCCCATCGCCGAACCGGTTTAGAAAGAATGGTAAACAACGTGCGATTTTCAACCTCCTGCGGCAACAATTGCGCCATTGACACCACAGCCATCAACACGCCAATGAGCGTCATCGCGCCAAAAGAAAAATCTTTCACAAACTTAAGCTGCTCATCGAAACTTAACTGACTAAAAAAATTAGCCGTCCCAATAATGGCCAACGCAAACAACAACAAAACATTTAGCACACGATGTCGAAGCGCCTCCCAAAGCGTCACTTTTGCCAGCAACCAAACACGTGTGATCACTTTGACACCCTCTCCACAAATAAACTTTCCAAATCGCGCTTCACACTTTTGGCTTCAACCCATTCTACATGCAACTGTTCCAGCGCGCGACGCACTTCTGACTCTCGTTCCTTTTGAAAATGTTTAACAACCAATTGCGTCTCATCCTTGATCGCCAACAAATCTTTTAAATCACCTTCCAAAACCTTTTGACCCTCATGCAAAATCGCCACTCGATCACAAACCTCCTCCACTTGATCCAACCAATGTGACGATAACACAACCGTTTTGCCCGCTTGTTTTAATCTTAAAATCAAATCCTTGATATCACGCGACCCCAATGGATCCACTCCAGCCGTCGGCTCATCCAACAACACCAACTCCGGATCATGCACCAAAGCTTGAGCTAAACCAATGCGCTGCAACATGCCTTTAGAATAAGTATTCAGCGCACGCCTGGCCCCCTTCTCCAACCCCACTAAAACAAGCAACTCATCCACCCTTCGCGACAATTTCGTTTTGGGAACCCCACACAATCGTCCACAAAAATAAAGCAACTCTTCACCTGTTAAAAAACGATAAAAATAAGGACTTTCCGGCAAAAATCCAATGCGTTGACGCGTAGCAAGACGCCGAATCGAACTTCCCAACACTTGAACCTGACCTGAAGTCGCCTCAACCAACCCCAAAATAATTTTTAACGTCGTGCTTTTTCCCGAACCATTTGGCCCTAACAACCCAAACACCTCACCCGCCTTCACCTCCAAATTCAAATCGCGTAACGCCTCCACCTTTGCCCCACGCCAACTCGTAGTGTAACGCTTACTCACATTAACCATTTGAATGGAAACCATCCCCTTCATCCTGACAAAAAAATTAACCTTTAGCCAGAAAGCAATCAAGCGGTTAGCCTCCATTTCCTGTTATCCTCTGGCTAGCTCTACAACTGTCCGAAGTTCTTTAATTATCTTTTATATAGCTAAGAAAAAACCTCTTGCCATTCCCGACTCGATCGGGAATCCATTCTTTATTCCCCTGGATCCCCAGGTCAAGCCCGAGGATGACAGGAGACCGAATCGAGGGGAATGAAAGGCTTGATAATTGTTTTTAAGCTTTTCCTTAACTCCTTAACTCTCTGTGTCATACGTTTCAAAGAGCAACTATTAGAAAATCTAATACATTGTATAAGAATTACTTATAGTTAATTTTTATACTTTTTCTTCTTGCCAATTTTCTTTGTGCGCTTCACTTTCAACTCAGGAAAAACATGAAAAAACAAATCATTCTTTTTTGTGGTTTTATTTTTTCAATGAGAAATTTTCATGCTGCTGATATGACAATTAACGGCAATTTGGATGGAAAGGGAACAGCTATTATTAACCGCAGAGAACGCAGAGTTTGGCAGACCTTCCTGCAATCGCTACGCTCAAGCGTTGCAGGCGGGGAGAAAACAAAGAAGGAAAAAGTTTAAGGTTTTTAAGTAAATGAAGTCTCAAGTTTTAAAGATTTTCTCCGCGCTCTCTGCGACCTCCGCGGTGCAATGGTGTTTGGTTTTTTTGTTTGTCAGTTTGGTTAGTGCCGCTGCGGTTCCCCAATGGTGGATTACGCGCGGGGTGATTGATACCAATTTGGCTGCTGACAATTATGGACCGGTGAATGTGGGACAGCTCAAGCATGTGGCTTTTCAAGCGGCTTTGGAGTTGGAGGAGAAGCTCCCTAATGGCGCGGGGGATTGTTTGGATTTGGTGGAGAGTTTTTCTTTGACCAATGGCAATTATGCGCCGGTGAATCAGGGTCAGTTAAAATATGTTGCTCAGTTTTTTTATGATCGGTTGATCCAGGAAGGGTATACCAATAGTTATCCTTGGACGACTAATAAGGATGATGATGCGAATTTTGCTTTGGTGAATCAGGGTCAGTTGAAGTTTGTTTTCAGTTTTGACCTGGATAAGTGGAAGCCTAAGCCTCCGAATTGGGTGGATGAGGATAATGATGGGTTGGATGATGGTGTGGAGGTGGTGTTGTGGGGTGATTTGGAGCAGCAAGGGGCGGATGATGATGCCGATGGGGATGGGGTGTCTAATGGTCAGGAGGCTCAGGATGGGACGGATCCTTTGGATCCCAATCCGCCGCCTAATCCCGATGATGTCCCGAGTTATGCGGTGGTTGATTTTGGGTTGGAAGGAATGGGATTGAAGGTTAATGAGGTGGGTGATTTGGTGGGGAGGCAAGGGGCTAGTTATTTTACTCTTCATAAAGGGCAAGTCGATTATTGGCCAGGTAATAGGGTTTATGATTTGAATGGAGGAGGCGATATTTTGCTTTCGCCAATGGATAATGGTGAGGGCGATTCTACGATTGTGAATTTGGAGAGTGGTGAGCAGATTGAGCTTGGGGAATGGGGTTCGCCCAAAGCTCCTGATGGGCTTTTGAAGATGAAAAATCTGTTGGATTATTCTTATGAGAGTTTGGTTTACAAACGGGCTTATGCTTTGAATGATTCGCGTCAGACGCTAGGTTTTGCGATAGCTCAGTGGCAGTATACTTATTGGTATTATGATGTGTATAATGAATATCAGGAGGCCACAACTTATTATTATGATGCTGTGCCCATGCTTTGGTCACCGAGTGTGGGGCAAAGGGTTAATTTCGACCCCAGTTATGGTTATTGGACTGATGGTGATGAGGCTTTTAGTGTCAATGCTCAAGGCGCTTTTGTGGCCGGTTGGTATGATACGGTGCAGGGCAATCAGACAGTGGAGAATTGTCATTTTTGGGCGGGCTTGGGCGCTTCGGCTCAAGTAATTAATTTGGATGCGGGCTTTGCTTTAAACGCTCAAGGTCAGGTAGCCGGAGAAAAATCCGGTTATGCTCGGTTGATCAATGGAGGCGTGAATTTTGCTTTGGGTGCGGGCTACGCCACCAGTGTTAATGATAAAGAGGAAACGCTCATTAATGATTCTCAAGGCAATGCCTTTATGTTTCGCAAAAATCCTGAATCGCAAGTTTATGAAAAGTTTCCCGTGACTCAAACTCTTCCCGAAGATAGTGGTTGGCAGATTGCCTTGGCCAACGATATCAATAATGACGGCGCTATTGCGGGTCAAGCTATCATGGATGGCGCACCAAAAGCCGTCGTGATGCTGCCGGTGGAATTAAAACAACTCAATCGCCCCACTTCCCAAGACACAACAGATATGGGAGAAAGTGAAGAAAAAATCATTAAAGCCCAAGGGCCGGATAACGTGGCTTACATCACTGGCAAACCGCAAATGCCAAAGTTAGAAGCGCGCATTGGCAAAGGTTCTTTTCCGGGTATGATGGTGGAATGGCGCATGGAAATTAAGACGGAACGCCCCGAACGCAATACCAAAGATGATATGAATATTCCTGAAGACGGAACCATCGAAATTCCTATGAGCGAGCCTTGGAAGATTTATGATTCTTTTACGGGTAAGACTGAATTCGTCGGCGGTAAGTGCACGCTTTATTATCACATCAAAGACGCTCAAAATAAATATCTCGGCCCAGAACAAAAATTTGAATTCAAAATCAGAGGCAAGAATCCCAAGGATGATGAGGCGAAAAATTATATAGAAAATCACCAAGGACAATTTTGGTATGCGTGGGCAATAGCAAAACATGAAAGCCGCCAGGGAAACCAAATTTATAATCAGTTTAATAATGCTAGTGACCCTCCGAAAGAACAACCAAATTTTGGACCTCCTAATGGATGGGGAATTTTTCAACGTGATGACACTGATGGAGGAATATACGTAGACACAAAACAAGTTTATAGTTGGAAGGAAAACAATACCGTAGCAATAGAAGAGCTAGATCAGAAAAAAGATTATGGGGATAGCTATATTGATGGATTAAAAAATAACCCAGCTTGGGAAGAGCCTCAAATTTTCTCTGTTGAAGGGATCGGGGTTTCAGGACGACATGCTTTAGCGATTACTCTTTACAATGGCGGTGGTGGCAAGTCACGAGCACAAATCTTACCATTTTATCCTAATAATCTACCTGGACAACGTTGGGGGTTTTCACCGCCAAATGCTCCGAATTCGAACGAACCCTATATCAATAAAGTTATGAAAGAATACAAGGGAAATTAATATGAATAAAAATAATTATTTAAAATTTATTGTTTTGATAAATTTTTTTCTTTTCAACTTAGTTTTTGTAAAAGCTGAAATCGTTAAAAACGCTTTAAAAAATTATGTAGAAACGAAAGATTCAGAACGTGATGATATGATTAAAATTGTAATTGAAGCAGATGAAAATAGACAACTCAATCAACCTATCAGATTTGGAATAAAAGAGTTAGCAACAGATATCAATGGTGACGGAAAAGATGAGCTGCTTTTTACTGCAAATGGTCATGGTGGAAAAGCCTACGGAAATTATTGGACAATTTATATTCCCGTAGCTGGCGGCTATAAGCGAATCAAAGGGGATGATGAAAATAATTACATCACTTTTCATTCAAAGGCCTTCTATGTGGGCTATGTGGATCAGTTAAAAGAACATGGACTTGTGACTTATTTCCGAGCAGGAAATCGTGAAGGCGTTTTGCAGTGTTATCAACTTAAGAAGGATAAAATTATTAGCAAAGAGATTGCTGCTATTAACGCTAATTTGGAAAGAGATAGAGCTCTTTATGAAAAATATTTTGGCAATGCTACAAATGTGAATAGAGCTGATTTAAAAATCAAAACTTACTCACAAAATGATTTAAAAAGAATGGGTTTTTCACCATCTTGGGAAAGATGATTTGAAAACAATTCTTAATTGCAATTTCCAATTTAAAATCCGCGGCAAGAATCCCAAGGATGCAGAGGCGAAGGGGCATATTGTGTCAAAACAAGGAATTCATAAATACGCTTGGGCTATAGCGCAACACGAGAGCCATGGGACGACTAGCGATCATGTTTATAATCAGTTTAACGCTAATGATCCACCTAAAGAGCAACCAAATCTTGGCCCACCAGATGGTTGGGGAATCTTTCAAATTGATCGCTCAAGTGAAGATGGATTCACAACAACAAAAGAAACATATAACTGGAAAGAAAATACTTATGCCGCCATTGAAAAATTAGATGAAAAAAAAAGATAATGCTGAAAGATTCATTAAATGGATTCGTAATTTGTGGAAAGACGATCCTAAATGGGAGGAACCACCCGAAAAGTGGAAAATTAGCTTGAGTGATTTTACTCTTATAGAACTTGGAACGATTGTTCTTTATAATGGTGCCCAAGGAATACCTCCATGCCCAAGTAAAGATGATTATGGAGTAATTAAAAATATTCGTTCTCCTTGGCAATTTGACCCTTCAAAGCCTTCCGGCCAAAGATGGAAGTTTTATGACAACATCAATAAGTATACTGAAAAAGTTATCAAAGATGAATGGGAGCACGAACAACCAACAGTGGAGTAATTTATGAAAAAATTTTATATTTTTACATTATGCATGATGATAAATCATCTATGTCAAGCTCTTGTAGTTGATCCAATAGTAGATTATTTAAATCAAGCTGAAAATAATGTTTGGGGAAGAGCAGATCGACACTATTATTCCAGTGATGTGTTATATCGTTACGATGTGGATTTAAATAAAGATGGAAAAAAAGAAGTTCTTATTTCCTCAACACTAGACCGAGATGGTAAACAAGGAAATGTATTTTATCTTTATAAGACAATTAATAGAGGTTATGAATTTGTTCGTCCGCTCGAACGTAAAGAAGGAAGTTCGGTATTTACCACATTACTCACATTAAATCCCAATGGCTTTTATCTGGGAAAAATTGATGAAATTGGACAATATGGCATTGTTAAATTTGGTCCAGGTGGGGCTGGTGAAGGCACTTACCAAGCTTACGTTTTTAATGGAAAAGAATTGCATGAATTTTTGCTAGGAAGATTGGAGTACGATTATAAAGCAAAACAATGGGATGCAAAGGGATTAGAGCTTAGTGCTAAATATATGAAAACTTTATCTGACAGTGTTCGTGAATCTATTAATCGTTTTAGAAAAGAACGTAGAATTGAACCTTATCCTTCAGATTTTGTAGGAGCTGCAACAATTATAAGTGCCGAAGAATTAGCTAAAAGATACGGCATAAGAATTGACCCACGAACCTATCAGCAAGCATTTGAAGAAGAAATGGCGAAAGAGTCCAGAACAAATGCTGCGCCAATACCTAGCTCTAAATAACAATAAATTTTAGATGGCTAAAAAATATTTAATTATAGTTACGAGGTCGACTCTCAACATACAACGCATAGAATTACTAAGGCAACTGATTCTTGGTAGTTTCAGACAAGCTGGAAGTTCACGGATGGGTAAGTCTGAATGCTAAAATTAGCTAGTTGCTAAACGTTGACCTCTGATAATTGCTTGCTGAAACTTGAGCGGATTAAAGTTGCATGAGGGCAACAACAGGATTTTCTACGAACTCTTTTATTTTGACGAGGAATGTGACGGCTTCTTTGCCATCAACTAAGCGATGATCGTAAGAAAGCGCTAAATACATCATGGGCCGAATTTCCACATGGCCATTGACTGCGACGGGCCGCTCTTGAATGGTGTGCATGCCTAAGATGCCGCTTTGCGGAGGATTTAAAATTGGTGTGGAAAGTAGGGAACCAAACACGCCGCCATTAGTGATGGTAAAAACGCCTCCCTCCAAGTCGGGCAATGTTATTTTTCCTGATTTTGCTTTTTGGGAGTAGTCGATTATAGCTTGTTCAATTTGAGCAAATGATAATTGATCGGCGTCTCGAATGACTGGCACAAAGAGTCCGCGCTCGGTAGAAATCGCAACGCCAATATCGTAAAAATGGTTTTGCACAATTTCGTTGTCATCGATTTGTGCGTTGATTTGCGGAACTTCTTGTAAAGCGTGGACGACTGCTTTCACAAAAAATGACATGAATCCGAGTTTCACGCCATGTTTTGCCACGAACCGGTCTTGATAGCGCTGTCGCAAGTTCATGATGTTCGACATGTCGGCTTCATTAAAAGTCGTTAAAATGGCAGCTTCTTGTTGTGCGGAAACGAGTCGTTCGGCAATTTTTTGTCGCAAGGGACTCATTGGCTTGCGTGTGGTTCTAGAAGTTTTTATGGCGCCGTTGGCAGCCTGAGATGACCCAATGGGCGCAGCGACTTTTTTACCCGTTTTTTGCTCGTCGATTGCGCGCAAAACATCTTCTTTTAAAATGCGCCCACCTTTTCCTGTGCCCTGCAGTGTTTCCGGTTTCAAACCAACTTCCGCAGCCAAATAACGAGCGGATGGGGCTAAAATTTTGGTTTCTTCACGACCAAGTGTTGAAGGAGTGGACACCGGTTTTTCTTCTGTTTTTTTCTCTTTTTCTTCGAGTTTTCTTTCTTGCGCAACAGGTTTCTTTTCAGGCGAAGTTTTTTTCTCAACTTTTTCTTCCGCTTTTTCATCGATTGTGGCAATTACTTGCCCCACTTCCACGGTCGCACCGGTTTCTGCTAAAGGTTTTAAAACACCTGCAACATCGGCATTTAATTCAAAGGTAACTTTGTCGGTTTCGATTTCGACTAAAAGCTCGCCGCTTTTGACGTAGTCGCCAGCTTTTTTATGCCATTCCCCAAGCACACCTGTGGTAATGGATTCGCCAACCGAAGGAACTTTGACATCAATGGCCATAACCCCAAGTTAGCCATGAAATGCCCGATGAATCAAGGCTTCCTGTTCCAAATCATGAATCGCGTGGGATCCGGTTGAAGGGCTAGCCGCGGGAGCGCGACCTGCATAGTCAATTTCGCGTTTGAGAAGTTTTCTTAAGCGCGGTTCGATAAAACTCCATGCCCCCATATTTTCCGGCTCTTCCTGACACCATACGATTTTTTCGATATTTTGATAGGCTGATAGCGCATCGAGGAGTTTTTGTTCGTGCAGGGGATAAAGTTGCTCCAAACGGATGAGCGCGGTGTTTTGAATCTGATGTTTCTGTCGAAAATCGGCCAGGTCAAAATAAACTTTTCCAGTGCATAAAATCACTTTCTGAATGGTGTTGGTGGCAGGATGATCGGGATAGATTTCTTGAAATTGGCTGCTGGAAAGTTCTGCTAAAGGCGAAACGCAACGTTTATCGCGCAATAATCCTTTTGGCGTCATCAAAACGAGCGGTTTGCGAATTTTTCTTAAAGCTTGCCTGCGCAAAACATGATAGTAATTAGCCGGCGTGGAACAGTAAGCTACGATGATGTTATCTTCCGCGCAGGCTTGCAAGAAGCGTTCCAAACGCGCGCTAGAATGTTCGGGGCCCTGGCCATGATAACCGTGCGGCAGTAAAAGCACGATGTTGGAAGTCACCCCCCATTTGGTTTCGGAACTAACAATATATTGATCAATCACCGATTGTGCGCCATTGACAAAATCGCCAAATTGCGCCTCCCACAAAACTAAAAGGTTGGGATAATCCAATGAGTAGCCAAAGTCAAAACCCAAAACTGCCGCTTCGGAAAGTGGACTGTTATAGACGCACATGGTGGCTTGGTGAGAAGTAATATTTCTCAAAGGAATGTAGCGCTCGCGAGTTTCGATATCATACAAAACGCTATGGCGCTGGCTAAAGGTGCCGCGACGACTATCCTGACCGGAAAGTCGAATGGGAATTTGTTGATCGAGCAAAGTGCCAAACGCCAGCGCTTCCGCCATGCTCCAATCCAAAGGAATTTTTCCTTCGACCATCTCGCGTCGATGCCGAAGAAAATGTTGAATTTTTGTGTTAAGCTTTAAATTTGAGGGTCCTTGAGTGATGGCTTTTCCAACGCGCTGCACAATATCTGGCGCGACTTTCGTTTCGACTGGTTCTAAAATTTGAGGACAGCTCAATGGCGGACGAATCGCGGGCGTAAAGGTTTGTGCGGTTGCGCGAGATTGATTTAAAGAAAAGTCTAAATGCTCTTCAAATTTTTTCCTAAAATCTTCGATCTCCGATTCTGTAATGTCGCCTGATTCGATTAACTGTTTTTGAAACGTTTCTCCAATCAAAGGATGTTTACCCAAAGCGCGATATACGGTGGGTTGGGTAAAACTTGGTTCATCACCTTCATTATGCCCCAAGCGGCGATAGCAAAATAGGTCAATAACAACATCTCGCTGGAATTTTTGGCGAAATTCAAATGCCAACTCGGTCACAAAAACGGCAGCAAGCGGATCATCACCATTAACATGGAAAACCGGAATGCCTAATCCTTTCGCGTGCGAAGTGCAATAAGTGCTGGAGCGAGCATCTTGCGGTGTTGTGGTAAATCCGATTTGGTTATTCACAACAATATGAATCGTGCCCCCGGTTTTGTAACCAGGAAGTTGTGACATGTTCAACGTTTCTGAAACAATACCTTGCCCAATAAAAGCCGCATCACCATGAATTAAAATGGGCAACACTTTGCGACGTTCTTCGATATCGTTAAGCAAACGCTGCCAGGCGCGCGCTTTTCCTTCCACAATGGGATTCACCAGTTCCAAATGGCTAGGGTTGGGCGCAAGACTGATTCCGATGCGTTGTCCCGTCGTTGTAGTTTGACTGCCTTCGTAGCCCAAATGATATTTCACGTCGCCCGAACCGGCGATGCTTTGCGGAATATAATTTTCTGCAAATTCGTTAAAGAGAAATTGATAATCTTTACCCAAAACATTCGCTAAAACATTGAGACGCCCGCGATGCGCCATCCCCATTACAATTTGAGTCACGCCTCGTTCCGGACACGCTTCCACAATCGCGTCCAACATGGGGATCAAAGTCTCACCGCCCTCAAGAGAAAACCGTTTTTGCCCAACAAATTTCGTGTGCAAATATTTTTCAAATCGTTCCGCAGAAAGTAACAAACGCAACGTTCTTTTCTTTTTTTCCGAAGCATAGTGCGCATTGAGTTTTGTGGATTCAAAACGGTCTCGCAACCAGCGGCGAATTTCGAAATTTTGAATGTGCATGTATTCCACGCCAATATTGCCGCAATAAGTTTCCCGAAGAATGGTGATAATTTCTCGCAACGTTTTTCTGCCACCATCAGCCAAGGTTCCCACATCAAACTCTTCATCTAAATCGGCCTCGGTAAAATCGAACTCTTCCAAGGCCAATTCCGGCATGTCGGTTTTGTTAAATCCGAGTGGATCCAAATTCGCAATGTAATGGCCAAGTGTGCGATAAGCGAAAATTAAATAAAAAATGCGAATCTGCTTTTGCAACTGATCTCCCGTAGCCGAAGGAGTCGAGCGGCTTGTGCGGGAAACAGTTTGTCCCTTAGCAGGTTTGGTTTGCGTGCCTAATTCAAAACCTTCAAAAAAAGAGCGCCACGAATCGTCTAGCGAGTGGGGATCATATTTCCATCGCTCATAAAGTTCTTCTAACCAAGGTCCATGATCCCGACGCGCTACGGAACCGTGCAAAGAGGGAAGAGAATCAAGAGAAGCGGATTGCTTTCGCCCATTGGGCGATAGCGGCGGCTCATCCTTGGCCTTTAACTTTTGCATTGGCTTATTATTATAGATATCGCGTTTTTGGCTCTCCGTCAACGACTTGTCTGATTGAATAAGAAAAGTTTCTTTTGAGAACATCTAATGATTAGGAAATCTAATGGTTAATAAGCCGCATGGATAGCTGTCGAACCAGATAATTCGCAATCTCCCAACTATCACGCAAACTTTGAAAATGGCTGCTCCAATTTTCATGATAATGCGTCGTTATGGGAACCGAACGCACGCTAAAACCTTGCTTGATAGCTTTCCACAAAAATTCCGTTTCCATCACAAAACGGGGCGTCACCGTTTTTTCTACTTTCTCCAATATTTCCATAGGAATCAACCGCATGCCACACTGACTGTCTGGAACCCATTGGCCACAAAGAGCGCTAAGGGTTAAGCTGGATAAACGATTCGCTCCATAGCGCATCCAGGGCATGGAACCTTTGCGATTACCAATTAAAAGCGTTCCAGGCCATTTCAAGTGTTGTTCCCAAAAATTAGGAATCCAGCGCGGATCATGCTGTCCGTCGGCATCAAGGGTTATTACAGCATCGATATTTTTCCCATTCGTTTTCACCTCATCAAACAAAGCGCGCAACATCGCTCCTTTACCCCGATTTTTTTCAAATCGAATGACTCGAGCTCCTGCTTCTTTGGCACAAAAAAAAGTTTGATCGCTAGAACCATCATCACCCACCCACACTTCCGAAGTCCAAATAAGGCTTTGTTTCACGATTTCAGCAATGGAATTTTCCGCTAAATATGCCGGTATAAGAACGGCTATAGGCAAAGAGGTGTCCATTTAAAAAAAATAAATAAAAAAACCCTATCCGGTGGGTTTCCGGACAGGGTTAAAGGAGACTACCATGAAAAAATTAATAAAAATTATTTTTCAAATCTGCAGGTGGTATACCGTAGCGAGGATTAATCGGCCCGTAAGGTTTTTTATAAAAAGTCGCCATTTCTGCTAAGCCATAACCCGTAGAAAAAATCGTTTTGCTTACACCTTCAGCAACACCCACTGTGTGAGCCGAAGTCAGACTATCGTATTGAACGCGGTCATAAATGGAATCAATGATATAAACACTGCTAAAAGCCACTTTGGCAACACCTAATCCAAATTTATAAGTCGGCCCTGGACGAGGCGGTGCTTGAATGTCCGCATAACCGAGAGTTAAGGTTAAAAGAAAAAGAGTTGATGCGAGCCACTTAACCATATTAAAAAGATAAGAGAAACTTATTGATTTGACAAACATTTTTTTCATTTATCTTCATTTTTCTTAAAAAATATGGCTTCAACCCTCACTATCACCCTGGAAGACCTGGAAATTTGGACCCATATCGGAGTCCCAGAAGAAGAACGGGCAACACACCAAAAATTGCTTATCACCCTCAACTTTTCTATTCCCACTCCGCAAAACGATCAAATTGCCGAAACTGTGGACTATGCATTAGTCGCTCAGACCATTCAACAATTTGCCGATAAAAACACATTTCTACTTATCGAAACCTTTGCGAACCAATTAGCTAACGAGTTGCAAAAACGTTTTCCTATTCTATCGATAACCCTAACTTTAAAAAAATTTATCCTGCCCAACTGTCGCTGGGTCGCGGTGACTTTGACGCGATAATCGCCATTCTGATAAATATCCCTTCATTGACACCACCTCTATAGAAAGTTATCTTTATTCTATGACTGAAGCGCCTCTTCTTCTCACCACTGCTGCAGCGGATCAGATTCGTTCTTTAACCAGCGAACATCCCGGAAAAGGCCTTCGCATTTATGTAGAGGCGGGCGGCTGTTCCGGTTTACAATATGGTATGGCGCTCGATGAAAAAAAACCAGAAGATCAAGTCATTGAAAAAGAAGGAAGCCAGATTTATCTCGATCCTTTTAGTTTAAAATATCTGCGCGGCGCAACAGTAGATTATATTGATGGGCTGACTGGCGCAGGATTCAAAATTCAAAATCCCAATGCAAAACAAAGCTGCGGATGCGGCACTTCTTTTGAGGCCAATAAAGAGTCCACTCATTAAATCGTTCCAAAATAACGATCTCCGGCATCTCCTAGCCCAGGATAAATATAACCCTTATCATTCAATCCATCATCAATCGCGGTGGTATAAATCGGAATTTCAGGATGCGCCATTTGCAATCGATTAATGCCCGGCTTGCAACTCAACAAACAAACAAAAATAATCGCCTCCGCGCCATGTTGTTTCAACTCACTTACCGCAGCCACCGAACTACTGCCCGTCGCCAACATCGGATCCAACAACAAAACCGTTGCCCCTTTCAACTCCGGCAATTTTGCATAATAATGCTGTGGCTGAAGCGTCGCCTCATTGCGATACATGCCTATGTGACCTATTTTGGCCTCTGGCAACATCCACAACATCCCATCCACCAAACCCAAACCCGCTCGCAAAATAGGCACAATCACAATCGGCTTACCAATCGTATGCCCTTGCGCCTCCATCATCAACGGTGTTTCCACCATCACAGATTTTGTTTCCAAACTTCGCGTTACTTCAAACAACATTAACCCCGCCAATTGTTGCAAAATCGCGCGAAACTCCATGGGGGAAGTTTCCTTATCGCGCAACTGCGTCAGCTTCACGCGAATTAAAGGATGATCCACCAAAGTAACATTTTGTCGTTTTTGAACCAAATCTTCACTCATGAATTAGTGATCTAACTCATAACCAGCAATACCCTTCATAGCAAGTATTTTGCGGTTCTCGAAAAAAAATTAATGAGCCAAAGCTAACTGCACCGCATGCGAAAGCATGCCCGGAAAAATGCCCAACGCCAAACTCGCCAACATCAAAACATAAATCGCCACATGACTACAAAATCCCAAACGCACAATCGGCATATCTTGCGTCGCTTTTTCGAAAAACAAACTTTTTACCAAAGCCAAATAATAATAAATCGACACCACCGCTCCGAAAGCGCCCACGAAAACTAAAAAATGATAACCCGTTTGCCACGCCGACCAAAACACCATCCACTTCCCCCAGAAACCGGCCAAAGGCGGAATTCCTGCCAACGAAACCATTCCCACCACCAACGCCAAGGCAAACCCAAAATGGCGTTGCCCCAAACCATAAAAACAAGACAAATGCGTTCCTCCTAACGACTCGCTTAACAAACTGATCACCATAAAAATTCCCAAAGTTGCAACAGCATAAACTCCCAAATAAAATAAAACTGCCGCAGAAGGTTGAAACCCATAAGCGATAAAGCCCATCAACAAAAATCCCGCATGACTAATACTCGAATAACCCATCAACCGCTTCACATCGTGTTGAGCCAACGCTCCCAAAGCGCCAAACAAAATCGAAAGTGCCGCCACCCAAACCAAAACTGGCGTTAAAACAAAAACTAAACTTTCCAAAGGCCCTATTAAAAGTCGCCACAACACCACAATGCCCGCAGACTTGGAACCCACCGATAAAAAAGCCGTCACAGGCGTAGGAGCTCCTTGATAAACATCCGGAATCCACCAATGAAAAGGAACCAAGCCCACTTTAAACGCAACGCCCACCAATAACAACAACACACCCAAACCTAAACCCAAATTCAAAGGTTGTGTATTGATAACCGAAGCAATTTGAGAAAAGCGCAGCCCTCCCGTGTTCCCAAATAAATAAACAATGCCATAAACTAAACATCCACTAGCAAGCGCGCCTAAAACTAAATATTTTACACCGGCTTCAACAGAAAAACGATTCACGCGATAAAAACTGACTAAAATATAAAAAGTCACCGTCACCAATTCCAAGGCTACAAAAAGTGTCGCTAAATCCTGCACCGAAGCCAAAAAACCCATTCCTCCAATCGCAAACCAAGTCAAAATAAAAAATTCACTCCGCTGCGCAATCGACTTACTCTCACCCCTCCTTGCCATCAAGGCTACAAAAAAACCACAACCTAAAAATAAGCGCTTAAAGAAAATAGCCACTCCATCCCAAACATAACGGCCCTTCAAAGCCACTCCCAACCAACTCGCTGGCCAAAAAAAACTAACCGCTAAAAATAAAGCATAACCCAGGATCGTCAAAAGCCCGATTCTTTTAAAGGCAGTCGCTTCATGGGAAAAAACTTGTATTAACAACAAAAAACAGCCGAATGCCAACCAACTCACCTCTGGCACTTGCCACCACATCAGAGCGCTCGTTTCCATTAAAATTCCCTCTCCTTTTTCATAGCAACCTTAAGCGCATCGATTCCGAGCCAATGAGACAAGCTGGCATTCGCTTTTTGACTCGACAATCCCGGCAGTAATCCCCAACCCAAAACACTCACTAAAAGAATCAAAACTCCAACCTTTGTAGAAATAAAAACTTCCTTCCTGACTCCTTCATGCGCAGCCGATCCAAAGAAAACTTGTTTGACCGCTCGCAACAAATAAATGGAAGAAATGACCACTCCAAATAATGCCGCAATCGTCACTAAAGGATAACGCTTCCAACTCCCGAAAAAGATTAAAATTTCTCCAGGAAAATTGGCAAGACCTGGTAACCCAATCGACGCCAAAGCAAAAATCACAAAAGCAAAACTGAAAAAAGGGAAATACTTAGCCAAGCCGCCTAATCGATTCATATCACTTTCATTCACCTTTTCTCGCAACACACCATTAATAGCAAACAAACCACTCACACTTAACCCATGCCCTACCATCAACAAAACAACGCCTGATAAACTCAACTGACTCGCCGCAAAAAGTCCTAAAAATAAATAACCCATATGCATCACACTTGAAAAACCCAACATTTGATCCAAACGACGTTGCGCGATCGTCACCCAGCCGATTACCAATAAATTTCCGACAATCAAAAGAGAAACTAAATTTTCTCCAAAAACAAAATCGCGAGGCGCTAAAGGAAAAAGCGGCAAGACAATTCGTAATAAAGCATAAATTCCAAATTTTTTCAACACACCCGCATGCAACATCGCAAGCCCCGTCGGTGATGCAGCATAGGCCGGTGGCGCCCAACCATGAAAAGGAAACAGACCCACCAAAATACCAAAACCAATTAACAACCACGCATACAATTGAACCTGCGTGCTACGGCTCAAGGGTTGATTCAAAAACCACTCACGCAAAACCACTAAATCCGTAGTGCGATGTGCTGCCGGCATTGCATTTAACAAAATCAAAAAACCAATTAAAATCGCCAAACTACCCGCCAAAAGATAAATCGTGGTTTGATAACTCACAAACACTCGCCGCGGCCCATGTCCCCACATTCCAATCAGCAAAAAAGTTGGAATCAACGCCACTTCATGAAAAACATATAAAAAGAAAAGATCCAACGAAACAAAAGCGCCCAACGCACCCAAAATCACCAACAATAAATTACCATAAAACAAACGCTCCCGCTCCACTCGAGGCGGTGTTACCAACACCGCAGCCAGCGCCACCACCACAGTCAATATCACCAAAGGAAAACTAATGCCATCCACCCCGACTTTAAAACTGACTTCACCTAACCCCGGCAAATTTCCCCAGGGAATCGATTGTTCCCACAAAAAATGATTCGATAAACCTTCAAAAGAATGTGCTTTAAAAAATTCCTGCAATCCACTGACCGCCACCACTAAAACATTTGCCACACACACCAACAAAGTCGTCAAACGCGCTGGAGCACGAAAAATAATAGCAACCAAACCAAGAATCGGCAGCACTAACAAAAGAAACAAGGGAGAAATCATATTATCCTTTCCACAACCACCACAAAATAATAGCTAATCCCACACCAAATAAGAAAACATAACCCTGCAAACTTCCCGATTGCATCGCTCGACACACATGACCCATGCCCGCCACCGTCCACGCGCCACCGCGCACAACAATCCCTTGAATCAAAAAACGGTCAATCCCGCTCCAAACGCAAGACAAAACATCGTGACCTCTCACAAAAACTTTCTGATAAATCCCATCCACTCCAAACGCCTTTTCCACTAACGGCCAATGCCAAATTTCTTTCGAACGATTGCGATAACTCAACCCAGCCAACCCCAGCCCTAACACAAAAACCGTAATCGAAGCTCCCATCACAAAAGAACCACCCGTTCCTTCATGATTTTGTGGAAAACCGATGTGATCCGCCAACACATGGCCCCAACCCGCCACCACTGATAAAATGGCCAACAAAAATAAAGGCACCAACATAATCCACGACGATTCATGCGCTTCTTTTGCCGATCGCGATTTTTCCTCACCCCAAAAAGCCACCACCAATAATCGCATCATATAAAAAGCCGTCAAAAACGTCGTCAACAACCCTACCCAAAACCAAACAGGATTTTTTGCCCAAGCAGCAGCAAGAATTGTTTCTTTACTAAAAAATCCGCTCAACCCGGGGCATCCCACCAACGCCAACATACCAATCGTAAAACAAAGCGCTGTGAGTGGCATTCGCCGATTCAAGCCGCCCATTTGCCAAATGCTTTGTTCATGATGTAATGCATGAATCACGCTTCCAGCGCCCAAAAAAAGTAATGCCTTAAAAAACGCATGCGTCGTCAAATGAAACATCGCCGCACCTGGAGCCGCGACTCCCACTGCCATTACCATCAAACCCAATTGCGAAAGAGTCGAATAAGCGAGAATGCGTTTAATATCATTTTGTTGCGTCGCAATAATCGCCGCAAACAAAGAAGTTATACCGCCAATCGCAGCCACCACTTGCAAAGCAATCGGAGCAAGCTCCAATAGAAAGAAAATGCGACATAAAAAATAAACACCCGCCGCCACCATCGTCGCCGCATGAATCAAAGCCGAAACCGGTGTCGGACCCTCCATCGCATCCGGCAACCAAACGTGCAAAGGAATTTGAGCCGACTTTCCCATCACACCACAAAAAAGACCCAGAATCGACAAAGTAAACAGCGTTTGATTCACTCCATTAAGCTGACCAAGCGCCACCCCATTTTTTAACTCCCCAAAATTTAAAGACCCTAGCAAAGTCCACACACCCAAAATCCCCAAAAGAAAACCAAAATCGCCAATACGATTCACAATAAATGCCTTATTGGCCGCTGCCGCTGCGCTATCGCGCTCGAACCAAAAACCAATCAGCGCATAAGAAGAAACTCCCACCAACTCCCAAAAAATAAAAATCATCAACAAATTATTCGACACCACAATGCCCGTCATCGAAAACATAAAAAGCGACAAACACCCAAAATAGCGGCTCCACCCCTTTTCCCCACGCATGTAACTTAAAGAAAAAAGATGAATTAAAAATCCCACTCCCGTCACCACCAACAGCATCACTTGGGCTAATCCATCTAACGTAAAACCGAAAGAAATCGCAAAACTGCCCGCTTGCAGCCAACTGAAAGAAGAGGGAGCCATTGATTTCGACACAATACCCCACACACTTACTCCAAAACAGAGCAACGCAGAACCTAAAGATAATGCCGCACTCACTTTACGAAAAGGATAAACCACCGCGGCAACTAAAAGCGCAGCAAACAAAGGCACACCTAAAATCAACCACCAAAACTGTGACGGCATCACCATGTCATTTTTCCTTTTTCATGAATCGTTAAAATTTCAACTCCCTCAAATCCTCAACCCGCGCAGTTTGTTTCAAACGAAACATCGCCACAATAATCGCCAGCCCCACCGCCACTTCCGCAGCCGCCACAGTAATCACAAAAAAGACCAACAATTGCCCCTCAATCCCTCCACGAAATTGAGAAAAAGCCACCATCGCCAAATTTCCCGCCGTCAACATAAGTTCCAACCCCATATAGATAACAATAATATTCCTCCGCAAAATAACGCCGCCCAAACCAATTAGAAAAAGCAAACCACTCACCCACAAATAATGCGATAACGTAATCATGAAACTCCTTCATTTTTAGAAGTTTCAGAGGGTTGTTCTTTACCGCACAACAAAATAACGCCCACCATCGCAACCAACAACAAAACACCCGTTAACTGAAACGGAAGCAAATACTCGGAAAACAACAATTTCCCCAACACTTTCACATCACTTAATTTCGTTTCGGAAATAATCCGAGTTTGAGACACCAAAAAATTTTCCTGCTGAACCACTTTCCACACCACCATCCCAATCACCCCACAAACCGCTAACCCGCCCAACACAAAAAAAATAGACAAACGACGCGCCGCTTCTGCCTTTAAATTCAGCAACATAATAATAAACAAAAACAAAACCATCACCGCCCCGGCATAAACCAAAATCTGAATTGTGCCCAAAAAGAAAGCACCTAACAAAATCATCAAAGCCGCCACAAACACCATCGTTAACACCAAACAAAGCGCTGAAGCTACCGGATTGCGATTCATCATCACCATGAAAGCCGCAGCAACTGCCAAAGCACTAAAAACCCAAAATAAAATTTCCGAAAGGCCAAGTTCCATAATTGCTGAAAAACTAATACCTAAGTGAAAAAAGTGAAAACTTGCAACTATTTATTCTTCCACTTTTTAATCGGTCGCGGCATCACACTTCCCAATTCATAAAGTTTTTCCTTGCGATGCACCATCTCCTCACGAGACAACCCTGTGATCGCGTAATCCTTCCTCAAAAAGATCGCTTCCTCCGGGCAAACCTCTTCACACATCCCGCAATAAATGCAACGAATCATATCAATCTCAAACTCGCGCGGCGCTTTTTCAATTTTAGCATAAGGATTTTCTAAAGGAATTTCCTTAGGCGTAATACGAATCGCTCGAGGCGGACAAATAAACTCGCACAATTGACACGCCACACACTTTTCGCGTCCTTCTTCATCCTTGATCAAGGTCGGCGCCCCCCGATATCCCGGTGGAATCACCGGTTTTTCCTCCGGGTAAAACATCGTCACCCGTTTTTCCGGCTTATTCCTTATCAAACTCAAAAACGTTAAGAAAAAATAACGCGACGTAATCTTTAACCCTCCCAAAATCGAGGGCAAATACATTTTTTCCCACCATCGCAAACTCGGTCGTGCTACTACCATAAATTTACTTTAAAATAACAAAAAAAATGCATGAAGCAATGCGTTTTACGGAAACTTTATCATGTAAAAGTTTTTTACCTTTACCATTTTTGAAATCGTGGGTCGGGAGGGGATTGAACCCTCGACCAATAGATTAAAAGTCTACTGCTCTACCACTGAGCTACCGACCCCGGAATAAATTTATTACTAAAAGAGTTTTCCACTTGTGTCAAATGGCTTTCCATCTCAACTCCCAACAAATTCTGGAAAAAAAATTATTCCTTTTTATTCACCTCATCCAACAAGCGCCAAAAATTAGGATCTTGCTGCAACGTCTCATCTTCACCCACCGGCAACTTGGAACGAAACAAAAAATCCTTCAGCGTGTTACGATGCAACACGCGTTGAACAATAATTTGACTGCCTTCCTTTTGAAAATAAATTCGATATTCCTTAGCACGAAACCGGTAATAAATTTTTCCTTCTCTTTCCAAAACGCCAAATTTTTCTCCCTGCTGATTTTGAAAATCTTCCGGCAAAACATGAAATTCACTTAACACCTCCAACTGCAGCTCCTTCGGCAACTTCGCCATCTCGGCAGCGCTCATATCATTAAAAATAATTTGAAACATAATCGCCCCTTAACAAAAAATAAAATTAAGGATAAAGCAACAAAGATCGCCGCGAATTCCGAAAGCGCTCGACCGCTGGCTCCCAAGATGTTACTAAAGAAGAAACATACCGTCCCGAAGACAGCCATTGTCGAACTACTGCCCCCCCCGTCACCTTATCAAACATCAACAATTTATCTGTTTTAACACGTTGGAATAAATTGCGACCCGACATCTTTTGCGCTACCGCCATCAAATAAGGCGCGATCTCCGTCAAATTTACTTCATCTAAATCGCGATAATTCAATTCAATTCCTTCCAACTTTTCACCACGCCATGTTCCTTGCGTGATGCGATACACAACGGGCTTAAAATAAACCCCTTTTAAATGCAAACGATTCATCGCATCCGCATAGCGATCCGCTTTCAACCAACCCGCACCCGCACGCGCAAACGGTGCATCACTTCCCACGCCATTATCCATCGTGCCCACTTCGCCTAACCACCCAGTCGCTACATAATGCAAAGCCGTAATCGCCTTAGGCACATTCGGCGAAGTCGGCACCCATTGCAACCCCGTTTCCTGCCATCGCATATCACGACGCCACCCGCGCATCGGCATCACCTTCAATCGACACGGCTTTCCCATCCATGCAGAACGATTAATCCATCGCGCCAACTCTCCACACGTCATTCCATAAACATAAGGAACTTCATACTGTCCCACAAACGAACGCACACTGGGATTTAACATTGGACCCTCCACACGATTACCACCTAAAGGGTTGGGCCGATCCAAAACTAAAAACTCAATTCCAGCTGCAGCCGCAGCCTGCATCGCCAACCCCATCGTGCTAATGTAAGTGTAACTCCGACATCCGATATCTTGAATATCAAACACTAAAACATCCAACCCTTGTAACATCGACGGAGTCGGCTTACGCGTCGGACCATACAACGAATAAATCGGCAAACCTGTTCGCGCATCACGTCGAGTTGACACATAATTACCCGCAGGCGCTTTGCCATCAATGCCATGCTCTGGCGCAAACAAAGCTTTCAACTTCAAATGAGGACAATGCCAAAACGCTTCCACCGTGGTGCGTCCACCACGGCTTTTGCCAGTTTGATTAGTGATCAAGCCAACTCGCTTTCCACGCAACATCTCAAAATTTTGCGCAATTAAAACATCCAAACCCGTAGCCACTTGAGCCTGACAAAACGACAAAATGCCGAATAAAAAAAAACCAGCTACCGAATAAAATTTAAATCTTTTAAAAATAAAGTTTTTCACGAATTTAAGTATTTAAGAAAAAATATTTACCTGAATTCTTTCGTAAATCCAAAGAAAAATTATTTTATTTTGGAGCAAAGAGTTTTGTTTTCTTGGGTAAAGTAACAATATTTTTTGGTGGAGCGCTTAAATTCTCCGAAACAAAACCCACACTTCTCTTCTTACCCAAGGTAATAATATCCATTTCACCATCACGATTTATATCCAACATCATGACCGGTTTTTGGCCCTTCGCTAAAACTCCTAACTCTTTTCTGGGCCTAAGCGTTGTGCCATCCAAAATTTGCTCGCCTATCTTTCTTCCTTTCGAGACAATTATTTTACCCTTCTGTATCGACAAAATTTTACCCTCGATTTTGCCATTCATAGGAATAAGGCCGGCAGCAAAAAGGTTTCTTTTCTCATTCGCCACAATAAAATAATCTCTCTTTTTTCGAATCAAAAGATCCTTTCGATCATCCCTCCCAACTAACGGTCCCGATGCAACATAACGATAATGTTTGGGAATATTATAATTTACCTCCCCAACAATAGTCGGCATTATAGGTGAACCCTCATTATCTAAAAGATAAAGCTTCAACTGATCTTTAGAGGTTTTGACCAATACATCGCTTACCCCTCCATCATTAAAATCCAGTACGCTTAACACCTTTACTTTTTTCGTCAATTTATCAGAAGCAATAAGATCCGGGATCTCACCCAATTCTAACTCCGATTTTACCGAAGCGTCATTATCTACCAAAATCAAAGGAATAAATCCTAAAGCCCTCTTGCCCTTACGCACCACCAAATCCGGGGTATAATTTTCTGTAAAATCACCTTCCGGGCTTCTATCCCGACCATATATGACATACGCTTCGCCAACATTTAATTTGCCATCTATCCCAGCACTGGGCGCACCAAAAATAAAATCTTCCACTCCATCCCCATTAAAATCGCCCGCAATATTCACCATGGCCCCAATACCATCGTCCTGTTGATAGCCATTGATGGTAAATCCGTCCTTGCCATCTAAACTGCCCAATTCCTGAACACTCGGAAATTCCTTTTTACTTCCATACACTACATACACCTGACCTACATTCGTTTTTCCATTGAGATCCACCCCTGGCGCACCCACGACAAAATCACTCAAACCATCCCCATCAATATCACCCGCTCGACTCACTGTTGTACCCGAATAACCTCCTGGTTTAAAACCATAAAGTTTAAAACCATCCGTTTGCATTAAATTACTTATTTTAAAAACACTCGGAAAAGTTTCTCTTCCATAAATAAAAATGCTTTTGCCCGTTGCAAAACCATCATTCACATTCGCACGAGGCGCCCCAATAATCATATCATCCAACCCATCCCCATTCATATCTCCAGCGCTACTGACTGAATCTCCCAACCTCACCCCAGCAATATCGCCATCAATTTTGAAACCATTTCCCCCATTTAAAGCATTTAAAGAAAAAGTGGCTCCTATCGAATCAGGCTGACCAAAAACCACATAACTTACTCCTTGCTGACCCAAAGCATAAGCTGCTCCTACCACAATATCATCCAGCCCGTCCCCATTTACATCCCCAGCGCTATTAACTGAATAGCCAAAATTATCTCCCGTATTAAGCCCCTCCATCTTAAACCCATTTTCACCATTTAAACTGCTTAACTCTATACTGGAACCAAAGCTTGCTTTCCCAAAAATAACGTAAGCCTGACCTGCAGCCATCTTAGCCGTTCTTGACCCAATGATAATATCATCAAACCCGTCTCCATTAAAATCTCCGACCCCCGCTACGCGCGCAGCGCTATCGTTACTCAAAATACCATTAATCTTAAACCCATTTTTCCCGTTCAATAAATTCAAATCAAAATTTTGCGCAATCGACTCTCGACTTCCAAAAATCACATAACATTGTCCCGCTGAAGACTTGCCATTAGGATCCGCACCTGGCGCTCCAATAATAATATCATCTAGCCCGTCTCCATTGACATCGCCCGCGCAAGCAAGATGAGTACCTAAAAAATCCAACCCATTCAGACCATCCACTACAAAACTCGTCTCCCCATTTGAAGTAGAAGATAATTTTTTACTCGTAACATTTTCACCACCAAACACCACATGCACCCGACCCGCCTGACTCTTGCCATTCACAATCGCAGTTGGCGCGCTAATCATAATATCATCGAAGCCATCCCCATTAAAATCTCCGGCGCCCGACACTGCTCTACCCGTAAAACTAAAACCATCCATTCCTTGAAAAAGCACATATCTCAAATATCCGCTCGGATTTGTAGGATTCGTCAACTCCCACGACCTCGGAAAATTTTCCTTAACAACCTGAGCTGCATTTAATAACGAAATTGAACCTAATAAACCTGTTCCAATAAAAGCTTTATGAGTAAAAAGATTTTTTTTCATTTCCATTTTATATTGACTACCTACCGACAGGGACAATTCCATCTTTTCCAACCATCAGCAATATTCATCAACATCCTTGAAAAATCAATAGCACCTAATATTAAATTTTTGAAATTCAATAGCCGTTAGGATGTGCCTGATGCCATTTCCAAGCCGATTCCACAATCGCTTGCGGTTTTACAAACTCCGGCTTCCAACCCAACTCCTTCATCAAACGCTGCGCTGAAGCTACCAATCGCGGCGGATCCCCAGCTCGCGCCTCCTTCACTACCGTCGGAATCGCATGACCCGTCACCCGCCGCGCAATATCAATCAACTGCAACACCGAATACCCTTCACCCGTGCCCACATTATAACTTGCACTTTCCTTGCGTTGCAACGCTAACCCATGAGCCCGCGCCAAATCTCGCACATGAATATAATCCCGAATGCACGTTCCATCCGGCGTGAGATGCTTATCTCCAAATACCTCCACACACTCCTTCTGCTCCAAAGCCACCTTTAAAATATTCGGAATCAAATGCGTCTCCACCCGATGATCCTCCCCAAACTTTTCACTCGCACCCGCCGCATTGAAATAACGCAAATTCACATGCTTCAACCCATGAATTTTTTCATACCACTGCAAAACTTGCTCAAACATCAACTTCGATTGCCCATAAGGATTAATCGGTCGTTGCGGTGTCCGCTCATCCATCGGAATTTTTTCTGGCAATCCATACGTCGCACAAGTCGAAGAAAAAATAAAAAGCGAAACATCTCCAGCCACTGCCGCATCCAACAAATTTAACCCATTCGCCACATTATTACGAAAATATTTCGAAGGATTCACCATCGATTCCCCTACCAAAGCGCTTGCCGCAAAATGCATAATCGCATGAGGACCAAACTCCTTAACCGTTTTCTTCAACGCCTCACGATCTCCCAAATCACCCTCAACCCATTTCGCTCGAGAATCTACCGCTTCGCGATGTCCCTCCGATAAATTATCCCAAACGCATACCTCATGCCCTTCATCCAAAAGATGCTCCACACAAACACTCCCAATATAACCCGCACCTCCCGTCACAAACACTTTCATAACAACCTCTCCTAAATCCCTACTTTTCCTTCAACAACTCTTCCGTCTCTTCGCGAACCGCCTTATAAGTCGTCACCGGCTCAAAACGTTTCGCAATCTTCCCGTCCTTTCCAAAAATAATAACCCGCAACTCCCGCTGATTCGGAGGCCATCCCAACTCCTCACAAACTTCTCCCCTAAAATCCGCCACTGCCCCGATCTCATCGCGCGGATCTCCTTGATTCGTATTCTTCAAATAAAAGGGCCTTACCCGTTCCGCCTCCTGATCCAAATCCCGTTGCATCCGACGAATGGTATACCCCTTCGACCAATTCGCCATACTTCCTCGCAAATCCACTAGCACCAAACAACGAAAATCTTTTCTTCCCTGAAAACAGTCTAAAGTCTTACCACATTTTCTTGCTTCGTCCGCCGTCCTTGCATTATTTCCGATCACCACCATCACTCGACCCGGTTGATTCAGCACCCATGTCCTTCCATCCGCATCCACAGCTTTAATCAAACCCTTCGCTTGCCCTACAACAGCAAACAGAGCAAAAAATAAACTCAACACCCAATAACTAAATCGTTTCAAGCACAACTCCTTTCAAATATTCCGTTTCCGGCATTCCCAACAATACAGGATGATCCGATCCTTGAAAATGTCTTTCCTTAATTAACACACTGCGCTTCACATCACCAGCCGCTTCTCGAATCATCGCCTCAAACCCCTCCAAAGAAACATGATGCGAACAACAATAAGTCGCCAAATACCCTCCCACCTCCAAAAGCTGAAAAGCGCGCACATGAATTTCTTTATAACCTTTCATCGCCTCAGCAATACGCCCACGCGTTCGTGTAAAAGACGGCGGATCCAAAATAATCAAATCATAACGCCGCTTCCCGGCCACCGCCTGCCGCAACCAATCGAAAACATTCGCCTCATGCCACCCAAGAACAACCCTATTTAATTCACTATTCTTTTTTCCTTCGTGCACCGCTTCTGCAGAAGAATCCACCGCCTCTACCGATTTCGCACCCGCCCATGCGCAATGCAACCCAAATCCGCCCACATTCGAAAAACAATCCAAAACTCGACGCCCATTCGCCACCCTTGCCACCTTCCTATAATTTTCCACCTGATCCAAATAAGCTCCCGTCTTCTGCCCTTTTAACAAATCCAACTCCAACTTCACCTCACCGACTTGATGACAACTGGTTCCGCGATAACTTCCCTTCACCACCTCCACACGCCGTTTCAAACCCTCTTTTTCCCTAACCGAAGCATCACTTCGCTCAATTAAAACCTGCGGCTGTAAAACGTTTGCCAAACATTTCACAATCTCCTCTCGCCACGCTTCCATCGCAGCGTGCAAAATTTGAAAAACCACTACCTCCCCATAACGATCCACTACCAAACCCGGCAACCCATCCGCCTCTGACCACACCACGCGACAACACTCGCAAGCGCCTCGACGCTTAACCGCCACCTCCAAGCGCGCTTGCAACAACGCCTCATCAAAAACCATTTCTTTGCGCGAAAACAGTCGCACCCGAATTTCTGATTGCGGACTCAACAGCCCACTCCCCACCAAACGCCCCCAGCCGTCCTTCACCACCACACTCTCACGAGGCAACAATTCCCCCTTAACTCGCGCCACCTCACTCGCATAAATCCACGGATGCCCCATCAAATAACGATGCGTGCCCGATTTTTTTAATTCAACGATCGTCCTCATTTTGCTACCTCTTTAGCCTAATTGCTATGACCAACACAATCTTCAACTCATTCCGTCGCCCGCGACGCCTTCGCCACCACGCCTCAGTTCGCGACATTATTCAAGAAACTCACCTACGCGTTGAAGATTTCATCGCTCCACTTTTTGTTAAAGAAATCGAAAAACCCGAACCCGTAACTTCCATGCCAGACGTTTTCCGTTTCAATCCCGATGACCTGATCAAAGAATGCGCTTCTCTCCACCAACTCGGCATTCGTGCCGTCGCCCTTTTCCCCTGCCTACCCCTCACACAAAAAGATCCACAAGGCTCGAAAGCATTGGATCCCGAAGGACTGCTTTTAAAAACCGTTCGAAAAATAAAAAAAGAATTACCTCAACTCCTCATCATTACAGACGTCGCTCTTGATCCCTACACCAATCACGGTCACGATGGCGTTCTCGAGGCCGATGGCCAAGACGTCGATAACGACATAACCGTTGAAAAACTTACTAAAATGGCTGTTTTACAAGCCGAAGCCGGTGTCGATTTCGTAGCGCCATCCGACATGATGGACGGTCGCGTCCAAGCCATTCGCCAAGCTCTCGATCAAAAAGGGTTTTTCAAAACCGGCATCCTCGCCTACTCCATTAAATTCGCCTCCGCTTTCTACGGTCCCTTTCGCGACGCCGTCGGCAGCAAACAGGCTGCTGGCACCGCCTCACTCGATAAACGCACCTATCAACTCAACCCTGCCAACACCCGCGAAGCTCTGCTTGAAGGAGAACTCGACGAACAAGAAGGTGCCGATATCCTCATGGTCAAACCCGCAGGCCCCTACCTCGATCTCATCGCTAAATTGCGCGAAAAAACTTTTTTACCCATCGCCGCCTATCAAGTTTCCGGCGAATATGCCCAACTTCACGCTGCCGCCCAACAAGGCTGGCTCGATTTAGAAAAAACGCGTCACGAATCTCTTCTTGCCATCAAACGTGCTGGCGCCGATATGATCTTCACCTATTTTGCCAAAGACATGGCAAAAATCTTACAAAAAAAGTAAATCCATAAATTTTTCGCTTCATTCGCGGGCAAAAAATTTTAAGAAACCTGTTGCAGCGATGAAGAAGAAGCAACGACAGGCGTTGGAGCAACATCCTGTTCTAATTGCTGACAAACCTGTTTTACCGAAACTTGATGCTTTTTCGAAAAACGAAACTTACCAAAAACCCCAGCTGTTTCTTGGTAAAAAACCAGTTCATCGTAAAGAAATCCCTCCCGATTTTCCACTTTGAAAACATCCGACGTCACCAAAGACGTAATCACACGAAACGACTTTTTCCCCACAAAATAAATCCGATTTCTAGCGCTTGTCTTCACCAAATAACCTCTGACATGACCTCCCACACCTTTTAATTTTCCCGTGAGACAAGGTAAAGACCACTCCACCTTTTCCTCCACACCAAACAATCGCCTCAACGCAATATCAAACTCATGGGGCAAATAAGTTTTCAATTCCGATTGCCTTGATCCATTCACATTTAACTTACCCAAAACAAAAATCCAATACGCTTTAGCCATGCGAAAAATGCGAGGCGCCAAAAACACAAAAATAATGGCAAAAATAATAACCGCCCCCATTGCATAGAGCGGATAACGCACGGTTAAAATCGATCCCACCACCACAATCACATCTTCAAAAACACTCGTCACAACATTAGAAACCGGTTCAGGCGAACTGTTAATTAGCAATCGCGTTCCCGACTTCGTCAAATGCGTCGTCGTCGCCGCGCCACCAGCCAATAACGCTCCCAAAACCTCAACGGAAGGATGCGTTTGACCTAAAACAGTTATCGAAACAAACATCGCTCCCACCGGACGGATGATGGTATGAATTGCGTCCCACAGCGAATCAACCCAAGGCACTTTATCAGCAAAAAATTCTAAAAGATAAAAAACCAGCGCCAACGTCCAAATCCATGGTTCTGCCAACGCTTCCAATGGTTCCAATCCCGGTTGCAAAATCAACCACCCCATATTCAACGAAAAGCCCACCACAAAAACCGTTAAATAAAGACTAATACCTGATAAAGCGCCCAAGCCCATTGTAGCCCCTAGTAGTTCGAGCGTTTCCATATCTTATATTCAAGCAGTAAATTGAAAAAATACAAATCAATGCTTGTTTACCCTTCCCGCTCGCTCATTGCAATTTGTGTTCGCAAAATATCGTGAAGTGTGAGCACAGCAAGTGGCATACCTTCGGGTTTATCCGTGAGCACCACGATTCCTGCAACCGACTCAATGAGCACATTTTGACATTCACGAATGGTTTGCTTCGGTCGAATGGTGCTCGCTGGCAATAATTGTGCGGGACGATTTTCTGCTCGAGCTTCGTCGATTTCTGTCCGCGCTAAAATTCCTTTTAACTTGCCATTTTCCACAACCGGAAAATATCGATAAGGCGCACGCCGAAGCAGTTCTGCCAATTCTTTTTCTTCCAACCGCTCCACCGTTACAGGATCAAAATTAGCAATGGCCGATGCGGGAAGATTTTGCCAACTTTGCAAATCGCGTGGCGGAATAATATGTTCCATGGCATGACCGTCTTGGAGCAAAACCTCTTCGTAAAAATTGGTGTGATTAAGCGAACGAGCAACCGCTTGGCTCACCAACCCCGCAAGCATTAAACCTGGAATGAGCGCAAATTGATGCGTCATCTCAAAAATAATCAAAATCGCTGTCACGGGCGCCTGCACCACGGCACCTAAGCAAGCGCTCATTCCACCCACTATTAACAGCAATTTACCGGAATCGGTTAAATCAAAAAAATATGAGCTTAAACCCGCAATCACCACACCACACATGCCACCAAAAAAAAGATTCGGCGAAAAAATTCCACCACATCCTCCCAAGCCATAACAGATAATGGTAGACGCCAATTTTGCCACACACAAAACCGCAGCAACTTGCCATACAACACGATGATTCAGAGCCGCCGATAAATCTTCATATCCCAAACTAAACACTCCTAACCGACCCGTTGTGTAAAATACCGCCACTCCGATGCCCCAAGTGATGATTCCCCCGATAAACGGATGCAACATCCTTGGAACAACATGAAGTTTTTTAGTCGCCATTCGCAATTGCAAACACCACCGTTGAAAAAAAACTCCCACCAATGCGGCTACGGCTGCAACCACAGGAATCAACAAATAAGCGCGCCAAGTCGGCTCACCAATTCGAGGTAACTCAAAAGCCGGTTGAGGTCCAACAAAAGCGTGCACCACAAAAGCGCCAATTACCGCCGCTAACAACACCGCCCCGAGAAAACGGCTATTAAGATCTTCCAAAATTTCCTCCAGCACAAATGCCACACCAGCCAACGGCGCATTAAAAGCGGCCGCAAGACCCGCCGCGGCACCGGCAGCAGCTGCAGCGCGCTTATTTTGTTTCGCGAACCCCAGCCATCCTGCCACGGTCGATGCCAAACTACCTCCAATTTGCACACTCGGCCCTTCGCGCCCCAAACTTTGCCCGCCTCCAATACTCAAAGCTCCGGCAACAAATTTCACCCAAGCAACGCGTCGCGGTGTATGACCAAACTCTTTCCAAAATGCTAGCTTTAGTTGCGGAATCCCACTGCCTGCCGCCTCCGGACAAAAGCTGCTCAATAACCATCCTGAAATTAATGAACCCATAGAAATAACACCAAGACTGATCCAAAGAAAATGCGGCGAATGACTCGTCCTAATAAAGCCAAATTGATAAATCCAGTTAATAACCAGTTGGAAGCCGACAGCTCCCAAACTTGCAACCAACCCAAAAAGACAAATCCCAAAAATGCCACGCCATCGCTGCGGAATTTTTTGAAATTGCGATATTAGCCAACGCATAAATTTCATCCTCTCAAATTCGTCGCAGTAAAACCATAATTTTTTATCATTCACCGTTTTTTGGTGATTGTGTTAAAAGAAAAACGTGGAAAAACAGTTCGACGCCTTTTTAGAGTTTTCGCCCGTTTCGCGAGCGTCTCTTGAACTTTTTCCAGAATGGCGCGAATGGATTTTATCGCAAACTCATTCCTCTTCAACGCGCACTTCATCTGTTTTACAACGCGAAGCCAAAACTTTGTTGCAACCTTTCTCATCATCAAACCAAAAGTTAGATGCTTTGCGTCGCATGAAACGACGCGAAATGGTTCTCATCGGGTTTCAAGATTGGACCAGCACCGTTCCCCTGCAAGCGAGCATGGCGCACTTGTCGGCCTTAGCCGATTTATGCATTCAAACGACAGCCGAAATTGCCCATCAGGAAATGCGAGAAAAAGGAGACATTCCTGAGACCGATTTTCTAATTCTCGGCTTAGGCAAACTGGGCGGCAATGAACTTAACTATTCTTCCGATGTGGATTTAATCTTATTTTATGGCCAAGAAGGTCAACTCTCCCCACGCCTCACTTACCACGAATGGTTCGAGCGTTGGGGTCGACTTTTTGCCAATCATTTCACTCAGCGAACTAAAGAAGGCAACTTATTTCGATTGGATTTGCGATTGCGGCCCGAAGGCGATTCGGGACCATTAACCCGTTCTTTGGATAGCGCAGAAAATTATTATGCCGCCTTTGGTGAAACGTGGGAACGTTTAGCGCTCATGAAAGCGCGTCGCGTCGCAGGCAGTGCAGAATTGACTTACGAATTGCAAATGATGCTGCAATCGTTCTGTTATCCCAAAAATCCAAGTTCCGATGTGGTGCAATCCATAGCACATTTAAAACAGCGCATGGAAACAGAATTGCTCGATTACGAAACACGCGAAAGCGATTTAAAACGAGGTGTCGGTGGCATTCGCGAAATTGAGTTTATTGTGCAGGTTTATCAATTACTCCATGGCGGGCGTCACACTTTTTTACAGGAAACCAGCACGTTAAAATGCTTGGAAAAACTCAATCAAACTAGTCTGATGTCTCGTTCTGCGGTTAATGAACTGCGAGAGGCTTATCTTTTCTTCCGACGTTTAGAGCATCGCATCCAAATGCGAGAAGAAGCACAGACCCATCTCATTCCTTCCAATCGCGATTTGAGAACAAAAATTGCAAAAAGTTTAGGCTTTTCTTCATTGGAAAATTTCGATGAATTGTGCGCTCAATATCGCAAGCGGGTTAGAGGATGGTTTGATCAACTCATCGAAGATTCTGAAGCTGACAAAACTGCAAAAAATGAAATCGCCTGGCCTCCGCTTTCGCCGGATGCGCAACGAACTTTGCAAGAGCTGCAAGAGGGTTCAAACTTTCTCAATGTCGCCCCGCGCACCAAACAGCTTTTCCGACAATTAGAATCCCAACTTGCTAAACAGCTCAGTGGTTTAGTCGCCCCGAGCGATGTTTTGATAGGTTTAGAACGGTTTATTGAACGCTACGGTTCGCGCGGACAATTGTATGAAACCTGGCTCTCCAACCCCAAAGTGTTGGAACTTTTATTGTGTTTGTTTGATTCGAGTCGATGGTTTCGCGATCTTTTGGTCAATCATCCCGATTGGCTAGAGATGGTTTGTCGAGAAGGCGAAATTGACTCAGTTTGGGGCCGAAACGATTATGAAAAACAAACAGCTTTCTTGGATAATTTAGAATCTCTTCGTCTGTGGCGTTGGGAACAAGGACTTCGCATTGCGATTCAAGATGCCTTGAAACTGATCACTCCCGTTCAGGTTGAGACTCAACATAGCGCACTGGCAGAAAGTTGTGTGCACTGGTTAAGCAAAAATTCTTCATTGATCATTATCGCAGCAGGAAAATTTGGCGGAAAAGAATTAAGTTATGGTAGCGATCTGGATCTAGTTTTTCTGGAGGGCAATCCTCAAGAAGCCAGTCAATTATTAAACGTACTCGTCCAAGCCACACCTCAAGGTCATCTTTATCATGCCGATGCTCGACTTCGACCTGAAGGCGAAGCCGGTGCATTAACTTTGCCTATTGAACAAGCCATTTCCTATTACCAAAATCGCGCGCAGACGTGGGAATTTTTAGCCTTCACCAAATTTCGGCCCATTTTTGGCGACACCAAAAAAATGGAAGCCTTCATCACGCCGGTCACTGAACTTTGGCGCAAACGCGGTCAGCAAAAAAGTTGTATTGATGATATTCTCAACATCAAACAACGCGTCGAAACACAACGCGCCCATGGCACTCCTGACGATCGATTAATCAAAACAGGGCAAGGCGGATTAATGGACATCGAATTTGTCACACAAACTTGGCAAATGCGACGAGGTTTTCTTGAGCCTTCTACGCGAATCGCTTTGGAAGGGATGAAACAAGAATTTCATCAAGAAGCAGAATTTTTTTTAAAAGGTTATACGCTCTTGCGCCAAATCGAATCCTCATTAAGAAAATGGGAATTTACCGCTAGCGCTCAACTGCCCGCCGATGAAAAAGAGTTGGAATCTTTAGCGCAACGAGCTGGGTTCACTTCTCAGAGTCAAATGAGTCATCAGTTACAGGAGATCCGCCCATTGATCCGAGCCAGCTTTGATCGCGTAATGCAGCAGCTGCGGCATTAACTTCCGCTTCTTTTTTGCTGTGACCGTGGCCACAACCAATTTCCCGACCTCGCCATTTCAATGACACGGTGTAATCGCGACGATGATCCGGACCTTGAGCGCTTGTCAATTCATAATAGGGCGTTTCCAACCCTTGCGATTGCAAAATTTCTTGCAGTTGACCTTTAGGATTTTCCGGAGCTACGCGCTGACTGTAATTTTGCCAAAATGGTTTTAAAATTCTTTCGCCAAACTCTGCTGTGGCTAACCAACCGCCATCTAGATAAAGCGCCCCCAAAATTGCTTCCATGGCATCGGTCAAATTCGAAAGCCTCTCACGTCCACCATCCGCTTCTTCACCTTTGCCAAGAAGCAACGCATAACCCACATCAAGATGACGCGCCAATTCGCAAATCGCATGACGATTAACCAGGTGAGCGCGCTGCTGAGTGAGAACACCTTCTTTCCCTTCGGGATAAGCATGAAATAAAAATTCAGAAGCCAGTAACTGTAACACGGCATCACCCAAATATTCCAGCCGCTGATTATCTTGCTGGGCCATGCGTTTTTCATGAAGCACCGAAGAATGAGTTAGTGCCTCCTGAAGCAAGGCAGGATCGCGAAAATGGTAGCCAATTTTTTCTTCCAATAATTCCATCTTTATCTTTTTTTACTTTTTCTTACCTGAACGCGGATGAAAATGCCAGTGCGCGCTTTTGAGCGCCGCATCATTGACATGGGTATAAATTTGAGTTGTGGCAATATCAGCATGACCCAACATTTCTTGAATCGCACGAAGATCCGCACCATTTTGCAACAAATGCGTAGCAAACGAATGGCGCAAAGCGTGAGGATAAACACGTTTTTGAATGCCTGCTCTTTGGGCCTGGGCTTGAACGATCTCCCAAATGCGCGTAATGGTCAGCTTACGCCCATGTTGTCCTAAAAAAATTTCTCCACCCGTGTGAATTTTTATCAACTGGGGACGACTTTTTTGCAAGTAATCGTTCAGTGCATGAATGGCAACTTTTCCCATCGGAACTAAACGCTCTTTATTCCCTTTACCGATTACGCGTAAATAACCTTTTTCCAAATCCACATTTTCTAGTCGCGCGTTGACCAGTTCCGAAACACGCACCCCGCAACTATATAAAAGTTCACAAATCGCACGATTTCGCAAACTCAAAACATCGTTTCCAAAAGGCGCTTGCAAAAGCTGATCTATTTCTATTTGCGATAAAGTTTCGGGCAAACGTCGATCCAGTTTCGGCAATTCTAGAAATTCTGCGGGATTCTCTCTTCCTTTTTCTTGCTCTGACCACCATCGAAAAAAATTTCGTAATGCTATAGTTAAAATTTTCAACCCTGCAGGTCGTCGACCCCCGCGTTTTTCTATCGTTAAAAAATCGCGCAACTGTTCAGGTCGAATCGCTTCAAGTGAGGAAACCTCCAAAGCACCAAAAAATTTTCTGAGCGCGCGTTGATTCATTAAACGGTAATTCGTCGATACTCCTTTTTCAACAGTCAAATAATTGAGATAATTCTCAATTTGTTTAGTCAATAAACCGTGATATACCTCGATCGAAACCATAACTCAGCCTTGATTTTATCAAGACTGAGTCAAAAACCAAACTTATTAAATGATGTCAGTATTTCACCGAGCAGCCATAAGGTTGAGTATTGGCTGTTTCCACAGATTTGTTAGTAAGCGCAGCGTCCAAAGCGTCCGCGACATAATTTTTTGCTTTGGAATCATAAGAAGTGTCAGGGTCATTATCAATGGCACCAGCATAAACGAGAATCCCTGCGGTATTAATCACAAACATGTGAGGCGTAGTTTTGGCACCATAAAGCTTTCCAACATGACCGTCCGAATCAAGCAATAGCTTTGTAGCTTTGGCCTTTTGTTTTTTTGTCAATTCCATGGCTTCTTCCATATCTTTTAAATAACCTTGTTTCCCAGGCGCTGAAGAATTAATTCGCAACCAAATCACACCTTTATCGGTATATTTTTTTTGCAAATCTTGCATATGACCGCCGTCATAATATTTTTTAACAAAAGGGCACTCCGGGTTAGTCCATTCCAGCACCACAGTCTTACCTTTATAGTCGGACAATTTGACTTCTTCACCGCAACAATCTTTAACAGAAAATTCTGGAGCGCTTTTGCCCACTTCTACAGCTTGTAAACTAGAGACAAGCGATAGCATAACGATTAACGATAAAATTTTTTTCATGAACTTATTCCTTTCTTTAAAATATAAAACTTGGATGAGGGCTGTAATCATTTTATTCAATTAAATCCTTTCTTCAATTCGATTGCTTTTTGAGAATTTTTACTTTTTATTTTCATTTTGAATCTTGCACCAAAAAAAATTTAAGGCAACATGAGTCATTGATATGTGGCAGTTAACTCGTAAAGAACAAATGGTGATTGTGGCCATTCTTGGCGTCTTTTTAGTAGGCGCCGGGGTAAAGGCTTATCGCGCCTCTAGTTCAACTACTTTGTCTAATCTTTCTGTATCGTTGTAACATGGCTAAAATTTCTTTTCAACAAGCACTCGAGCAAATTGTGATTTTGGATTCTCGTTATTCCATTGATGCCTATCAATTCATGAAAGAGGCTTTGGATTTTACGACGAAAATATTAAAAAAGAATTCCTCCAAAAATCCCGCGCCTCAACACATCACTGGTCAAGAATTGTTGGAAGGTATTCGAATTTATACTTTGAAACAATACGGCCCTATGGGAAAGACCCTGCTGGAATATTGGGGATTGCGTCAATGCGAAGATTTTGGGCAAATCGTTTTTAATTTAGTGAATCTTGGCGTTTTTGGAAAAACCGAAAGCGATAGTCTTGAGGATTTTAAGAAGGGTTACGATTTCGATGAAGCTTTCGTAAAACCTTTCTTGCCGGAAGAACGTCGCACTTCGATTGTGACGCTTAAAACTCGTAAAAATCTGAAAAATAAAAAAGTTCGATCTAATAAAAAGAAAGATAATGCGTCTAAAGCTCCAAAACTATGAGAGCAAAGACAGTGGTTTGGACGGCAGGATGCGGACTCTGGATTATCATGAACTTTCAAATGGCACTTTTCGGCACACCACCGGCATCATCTTCTTCCACTGCGCTTCAAATTCCTGAAAGTAAAACTTCGCAATTTACTTTTGATAATGGGTTGACGCTGATTGTTCGTGAAGACCGCTCGGCTCCGGTGGTTTCCGTGCAAGCGTGGTGTCGGACGGGCAGTATTCATGAAGATCAATGGATAGGCGCTGGTCTATCTCATATTTTGGAACATATGCTTTTTAAAGGCACCCAAACTCGCGGCCTTTCGGAAATTGCGCAAACGGTGCAAGGAGTGGGAGGCTATATGAATGCTTACACTTCTTTCGATCGCACTGTTTTCTATGTCGATGCGCCAAGTTCAGGCTGGAAAACGTTGTTGGATATTTTAACCGATGCCATATTTAACTCCACGCTGCCCGAAGGAGAATATGCTAAAGAACAAGAAGTGATTCGTCGCGAGTTTGCGATGGGTTTCGACAATCCTGATCGCATGGCTTCGGAGCTCATGTTTGAAACCGCCTATCGCGAACATCCTTATCGTTATCCCGTGATCGGTTATTTGGATATTTACAATCGTCTTACGCGCCAAGATGTTCTTGATTACTATCACGCTCGCTATGCACCCAATAATTTAACCTTTATTGTTGTTGGGGATGTTTCGTTTTCAGAAGTCAAAAAATATCTGGAACCTTTGGTGAAACAGGAAAAGCGTCGCGTTTGTAAAGAAATTTTCATTCCTAAAGAGCCGGAACAACTCGGCCGACGCGAACAACATCAGGAATTTAACACTTCACTCACTCAACTTCGTTTGTCTTACCATATTCCTTCCATTACGCATCCCGATGTTTATGCGCTTGATTTGTTAAGTGTCGTGCTAGGACAAGGACGAAGCTCACGATTGGATCAGGAAATTTTAGAAAAACGCGCGTTGGTTCATTCCATTGGCGCTTTTTCTTTTACGCCTGGAGAAGCAGGCTTATTTGCCATAAGCGCTGTGTGCGATGTCGATAAACGGGAAGAAGCGCAACAAGCTATTTTAAACGAAATCGAGCAAGTTAAAAAATCACCCATTTCCACATTAGAATTGGAGAAAGCGCGCAAACAAGCGTTGGCATCCCATTTGAATCAATTGCAAACCATGTCAGGTCAAGCTGCGGACATCGGCTCCAGTTGGTTTGTCGCGAATGATCTCAATTTTTCCGAAAATTATCTTAAAAAGATTCAAGCCGTAACTGCTGCCGATGTCCAATGCGTGGCAAAAACTTATTTTAATGACGACAATTTAACCATCGTCTCTTTGAATCCTAAAGGTTCTTTATCGCCCGCAGCTCATGTGGTTTCCGCCACTAATGAAGTTGCTTCGTTATCCATGGAAACGCATCAACTCAGCAACGGCATTCCCGTAATCATCGGTCAAAATGATCGTTTGCCTTTAGCTTCGGTAAGAATTTCCTTTAAATCCGGCACGCTATTTGAAACCCCAACCAATCAGGGCATCACTCATCTTACCGCTCAATCCTTACTCAAGGGCACAAAAAATCGCACTGCAGAACAAATCGCCAATGAACTGGAAAATCTCGGTGGCAATATTGATGTCGATAGCGGTTTTAACACCACCAGTTTGCAAGTGGATGTTTTGAAATCGGATCTCAATCAAGGCATCGCACTTGCCGCGGACGTGCTGCTTCATCCTCAATTTCCTGAAGAAGAAGTAAAAAAAGAAAAACTTTTACAACTGGCCGCGCTTCAACAAGAAAAAGATGAACCCATGGCAGTTTGTCGCAATCTTTTAAGACGCCACCTTTTCCTTGATGGCGCTTATGGAAGAAATCCCTTAGGCACCCCGGAAAGCATCAGTTCACTAAATGCCGAAATGATAAAAGTTTTTTATCAAAAACTCTGTGTTTCTTCTAATCTCGCTATTGCCGTATTTGGCGCTGTAGATAAAAAACAAGTCTTAACAGAACTGGAAAAACATTTTTCTTCTGTGCCCCAAAAACCGTTGCCAACGTCTACTGCCGCCGCGCCGTCTGATTTATCTACCAACCTTCAAGTCTATGAAGCGATTGATAAATCTCAGGCCATTGTTCAAATTGGATTTCGAGGAGTTTCCGTTACCGATCCTGATCGGCCCGCGTTAGATCTTTTAGAAGAAGCTTTGTCCGATTTAGGTTCGCGCCTTTTTATTAAAATTCGCGAAGAGCAAGGACTTGCTTATTTTGTAGGCGCCGCGCAACGCATTGGATTGAAACCTGGCTATTTTATTTTTTACGCTGGAACGGATCCAGTAAAAGCCGATAAAGTCACTCACGATTTATTGGAAGAAATCCGTATTTTAGCAGAACACGGTTTAAGTCCAGAAGAAGTACAACGCGCTAAAGCTAAACTGCTCGGCGCCCAAAAAATGGCCCGTCAAAGCAATGGAGGCTTTGCGCAACTCACTGTTTTGGATACTTTATATGGGTTAGGCGCCAATTTTTATCAGCAATATGAAACAAAAATTCAATCGCTTACTCCAGAAGACATTGCTGCCGTTGCTAAAAAATATTTTTCACAAAAACATTATGTTGTGGCCGTGGTAAAACCTCAAACCCCTTAAATTTATGGCTGAAGTTCAAAAATCTCCTACCTCATCGAGCGAAATGCAATCGCGATTTATTGAATTCGTTTTAATGCATGCGCAAAATATTCTTTTTTTACTAGGACGCATTCCTACGCCCGATGGCGGACAGCCGCAAGTTAATTTAGAATTAGCTCGCATTTTCATTGATCAACTCGAAATGATTCAATCCAAAACCCAAGGCAATCTCACCTCTCAAGAAAGTGAAGTTTTACAAAATGCACTAGCCAATGTTCGGTTGGTTTTTGTGGAAACTGCTAAAGGAAGCCCTGCTCCATCTCAACCTTCTCCACCCTCTTCCTCATCGGTTTCCGAAACCAAAATTGCATCCCCTGAATCCTCTAAAAAAGATGACGAAGACGGCGATGAAGAAAATAAAAAACGATTTACTAAAAAATACGGTTAGTGAATCAATCTGAAATTATTTTTCGACGTCTTGGGGAGGGCGAGCCTCCCGGCGAGCCAAGAGATTCAAAAGGCTCCGCAGAAGCGTCGCCCTCCCAACCAATGGAAAGTAAATTCTTCTCTTCTTTAGGAAAATTTGTTTTTTTCCCACTCTTAATTTTACTCTGTCTCAGTGCTCGCTTAGAAAAAGCGGATCAAGTGCTCATGAACGGAGACATTTTCTTTCTAGACTCCGACTGCTACACGCGCATGTTTCGTGTTAAATTATTGTGGGATCAACCATGGCCCCTTATCCATTTTCACGCCTTTGAAAATTATCCCTATGGCATCTCTTCTCACGCCACAGCGCCTCTTGATTATTTAATTCTTTTTTTAGGAAAATTTCTCGATCTTTTACAAAGAAAAGATGCTTTAGATTTAGCTGGCGCGCTCATTTCACCCTTATTAGGAATCGGACTTTTAATTTTTTTGCTATGGTGGACCAAATTATTTCTGCCAACCCAAGCGCGCGTTGCTGCACTTTTCGCTTATTGCCTGTTTCCCGCTTTAAGTTGGACCCAAAATATTGGACGCCCCGATCACCAAAGCCTCATTATTTTCTGTCTCACAATCGCCATTACCTTAGAAGCCAATCTGGCTCGTTCCTTATCGCGCGGCACACAAATCGTCGCTGGCGCTTTTTGGGGGCTAGCACTTTGGACATCGTGGTATGAACCTGGTCTTGTTTTTTTAGTTTTTTTAATAGTTCGATTGATTCAACAAAGATCTTACTTCTTGGTAAGTCGCCCCTTTTGGTGGTTAAGCCTAGTGATAATGCTTGGAATCGCTTTTTTATTTGAAGGAAAAAACTTTTTTACATTTTTCAACTTTTTCACGCAGAACTTATCAACTCAACCCGAAACTTTACAACGTTGGTTTCATCAAATTGGTGAACTGCAACGTTTGGATGCCTTTCGTCTTACCCTTTGGTTTGGCGCGTGGATATGGGCTTTACCTGTTTTGATTTACTTCGCCATTCGCAATCATTCTTATGAAAACAAACAAATTTTTTGGCTCAGTAGCATCATAACACTTTTTTTATTAGTTTTAACTTTTTGGCAAATGCGCTGGTCCGGATTGCTAGCTGTTTTTACAAGTCTATTCATTATTCCACTTCTATTTCGTTTACCGGGACATTTTTGGCAATGGGGCGTCACTTTGATTCTTTCGATACCTTTGATTGCTTATATTTTTTACACCAATTCACGCCCCTCAACTCAATACGAGTTTCAAAATTTAAAAAAAATTGCTGAAGAAATTAAAACTTCAGAAGGCGTTTTAGCGCCCTGGTGGCAATCACCCGCTTTGCTTTATTACAGTGGCGCGCCGATTATCGCCAGCAGCTCCCACGAAAGCTTGTCCGGAATTATTGATAGTAGTAAATTTTTTACGAGCGTTAATTGGATCGAAAGCGAAAAATTCCTAAAAGAACGCCAAGTGCGCTGGATTGTTGTGGGCGATCCTCGACAAGTTTTAAGCCAATCCTTCAAAATTCTTGGCATCCCAGAAGAAGAAGACAAACAAGGCAAACGATTGAAACAATACTCCAGCACCTTAGCCGCGCGACTTTATACCGTAAAAGCTGTGCCTACGGCTTTAAAATTGCGCGCGGTTATCCAACCTTTTCGACTGTACGAATATTTACCAGCTGCAAATTAAGGCTTTGGAACCAAGCGAAAACCATCACGATATTCTGGAGCAGCTTGGGGAGCCTGAGTCTTGGCTGGAGGATCGATTAAAACTGGCGAACTTTGAAACGCTTTAACCTCAGCATCATTAAGATATTGGCCGGGATGAAACATGTTGTCTTTGCGACCTTTAGCCGTTCCTAAAACCATAAGATCTAATAACTCGGGACTATGGCCACCTTCATCAAATTTCAGTTTGTTATAATCTTTTTCATTTAATGCGCCGAAAACAATGTGACCCAAGGCATGTCCCAACGTTAATCGATCGGTGTCTTTTCGAATAAAAATAGTGTTAGCGACATCATAATTCGGCAAATTTCCAAATTTTCTTTCGCTATAAGCCTGATCTTCGACTGGTTGACCAGCAGCATTTGTGCCAATGTCATCACCCGTTAAAAACACACGAACTCCAGGTTGTGGCGCATACTCTTTAGTCCGATCCGCTATCATTAATCTTTCGATGTCATTTAATCCATCTTCAACAATAATACCGCTATCAGCCGGTGGCTGGTAGTAAACAATTTCTAGATTTTGAATCTGCGTATGAGTCAAATTAAGCGCTTCCTGTGCCCATTCTAAATGACGTCTCACATCGACTTCACTAGCCATAGGTCGTCCTCGATCATCTTTTAAAATAATAAATTGGAGAGGAAGCACTTTCTTTACCGGCACATTTGCTGAAGCGGTATAAGTTTGTTGATCTTTTTGGTAAGAAACCCTCACCGAATCTCCTGCTTCTGCCACAATCGTTTGATCCGTTTTAGGATTCATATCAACTGTTGAATTGGGGGCTAAAACTAACTCATCTGAAATGAAAACACCGGGACGTTTCGGATCAGCATGAAGCTTAACCTTCACAGAATCTTTGTTAGTTCTAACATCAACTTCAATGCTCGTTTGGCCTGCTAAATCCGAATCTTGATATTCAATGTAAAACTTATCATTAGACTTCGATGGCTCAAACTTGCCAGCACTATAAATCATGCCGTTCCTAACCTCGTAAAATTCTGAATAGTTTTCGGGCATTTTTCTATACATGGTCTTATCATCAAGAATTTCTTGAAAAAGATCATTTTCAGCAACTCCCGCCTTTCTAAGCTGATCGGCTTTAGCTTGAACCGCTTTTTGATTGAACAAATATTTTATGCCATCCAATTCGAAACCAATTTGAACAGATGCCTTCACACTGCCATCCATGAAATTGGCAATAGTTAAAGTATTTACAGGTTTTTTTTGAGCGTTAAGAATGTGAATCTTAGGTTTTTTTTCGTAAGAAGCCAAAGCCACACCCAAACGATCATGGTGTTTGTTATTAGACATAAATAAGAATTTATTTTACTGAACAATAAATACAATCATTTTCCTTAAAAAATGATAAAATCACATCCAAGTTGTGTTCGACTATTGATCATCCCCTAAAATTTTAGGCTTCCAAATGGGTTTATCCAAAGTTCCGGTTCCATGATACTCAAACAACTTACTGACGGGAAATAAAACAAGGCCAACTGGCCCTTTGATATTAATACGCGCATCCATATCCAATGCATCTTTCACAAAATTATAATTACCATTCCCAATCAGGCTAAAAGCCAAGCTGCTAACCTGTAAATCGTCCGTTCTTACAAATCCATTATCAATAGTAAAAGTGCATCGCGCCTGTTTCGCCTTGGCATAACCAAAATCAGGAATCACCGAATTTAACACATCCGAAAGACCACCCAAAAAAGGGATGCTCATCAAATAACCCTCTTCCACTTTTCCCTCTCCAGAACCCCGCAGCGAAGTTAAATCGTCCACTTTCCCGCGAATTCGGCAATTTCCCTCCATCGCGCCTGAAACGTTGGTGGCTTGAAAAAAGTTTTGCATCACCAAACCAAAATCCATGTCGCTTGCTTCTATATTTGCTTCAAACTCCGCTTGCGGTTTTTCAAAATTAAAAAGCGCATCGCCTCGCAATCGGCCACCGTGTAAATCACAATCTACATTCGAAAGCGTAAGTTCCAATCCCTTAAAAAGCAAAGTCGCTCTCACCCTATCGGGCGGAACCAACACACCCAAAAAGGGATAAGTCATTTTCCCACCTTCAGCTTGCGCTACCAATTGAGTTTTTTCCCCACCACCTAAATCAATTACACCATCGACTTCGACATGTGGCGGTTTTTCAAAACGATAGGGCTCACAATATTTTTCGAAATTTCCACCGAACACATGCGCCATTTCCTGAACTTGCAACTGAGTTGTGGCTTCTTTCAACGTTACTATTTTAGAAGAAAAATCGTAATGCACATTAGCCGCCTGCCCCACTCCCTCTTTTCTTGTCAGCTTAACACGATTTAAATCTAGCGATCGTAAATCCGTCGCTACTCCAGTTTCAATTTGCCGTAAAGCAATCCCCTTATAAATCGCATCTTGAATAAAGAGATTGCCTACCAAACTCCAAGCCCCTGCTTGAAAAGCGGTTCCCTGCAAGGAAAGATTCAAATCGGCTCCTTCTGAAAATTGGCAAGAATTAAAAAAAGGTAAAAAATTTGTCGGGAAAAAACCCTTTAATCGTGTGGGATCCAGTTTTCCAACAATAGCCCCTTCCAAACGCGAAGCCGATTTTTCGTATATTAGTTTTGCGTTAATTTTTTCCTTTTCTTCGTCCAACTCCAAAATCGCTTCAGGAACAAAAAATCTTCCCTTTTCCAAAGCCACCGGCACTTGCAAACGTTTTATCATCGACCCATTGCAAGCGATATTTCTCCAATCCAAATCCGAAGTTAACTTATAATGAAAACCCTCTTTCCAAGAAAAATCAGCTCTCACCTGCGTTACGGGCAGCTCTTCAAATGTCATATCCTTTAATCGTTCTCGCCAATTTTCTGGCAACCATGCTGCTAAAAAAGCGGGATTAGCCGAAGAATTAATTTCCAACCAGCCTTGCTGCGCGGCCCATGACACACTAGCCTTGCTACGGATAAGACCATCAGAAATTTTACAATAAAAAGAAGGCATCTCTAACCCTTTGCCATCCACCAAAAGATTAACGTGAAGATAAGCCAACGCCAACTCATGCCACCGGACTTGTCGCCCCTCCAAAACCACTTCATAACGAATCGCTTTATCGACTTGATCAGGATTTAATTTCACATGAATCTCAATCGGAGATCGACTATTAATCTCTCCACTCCAATTTTTAACCTGCTTCCAAACCTCAGCTAACTTTTCCATTAAAAAAGGCTGCGCTAAATTCTTATCATTTTTTTTCAATAAACTAGCCAAGGGCAACTGACCTTCCACATCAATTCGCATGTTTAAAAGATCAGCTTGAAAAGAATCAATTTGAATCTCCTGATTGTGAAGCTGCACTTTGGCATCAGCATCATGCAAAAGAATTTTCTGCTTAGCATTTAAAGGAAATGCCACATCCGCACCTCGAATCTCTACGCCGTTAAGAAACGATTCTCCACGCCACCAAGAAAACCATTCCACCTTCAAACGCAGTCGGCTCATTTCAAGAAGAGGCACCGAAAAATCTTTTTTTGAATAAAGATCAACCTGGCGCACCACAAAATTACCGCGACTATCCAAATAAAGTTTCTGGTAATCCAACCGAAGATTGCGCTTATTAAACTCCTCTTTTAACTTTACCTGCAACGATTGTGGCACACCGAAAAGACGCACTCCCAACAAAACAAGCCAAAACCCAATAAAAGCCAACGCTACCAAAATCACTACCCAACGCAGAAAAAAAGACGCCATTCGATGCGCCAAACTCACTTGATCACGCATAAGTTTAAGGATGGCCCGTCTCTACGACGTTAGAGTTTGCGCTCAAAATATTGGAAGAAGCGCTGATGATCAATGGCTGCATGAGCAAAGTGGCATCACCCGTTTCCAATTCAAAAAAATCATTGCTCACTCCCTCTAAAAATCCAATGGTTCTGCCTTCTCGCTGCCACAATTTTAATTTCCGATCTTCCGCTCCACTCCAACTCAATTCATAATCTGCAGCGCCTCCACTCATATAATCCGGTCCCAACCATTGCTTCACATGTAATTGCGATAACAAACCCACAACCGCATCAGCTCCCACATCGTCTACTTTTTCTCCTGTAGCACTTGACCAATTTTCCTGATTGCGTTGCAAAGAAAAAACTTGATCGCCTTGTTTCACTTCCAAATGCGTCACCTTTTTCGGGTCCTGCTGCGTAACGATCAACCCTTTCCAATCCCAAGGTTTTAAAGCAAGAAAATCAAGATGTTGCGGCAACACAGAAACCACAAATGGTTCTTGTTCCAATCGAGCAAACGTCTCTTGAAGATCAGTGTGACCAAATGCAAAAGTAATCAATTGGGGTGGAATGGATGAATCCTGCAAAGAACGGAAAGAAAGTTCAATTTTTGTCTGCGGCGATTGCAACCCGTAACGCTCCAAATCCATACTGGTATCAGAAATAAAATGAAAAACCTCCAAAGCACTCAGCCTCATCAAAAACCTCTGAATAGCTTGATCATTAGCCAAATGCCAAGAAGCCGTAGCATCACTCCATTGCCAAGCTCCATTAGTTTCCATAGCTTGCTGAAAAAGAGCGTCCTGATGATAAATTTTAATTCGTGACACAGCCTCCGGCGCAAAACGCGCCAACTTGCGATCGCGATAATTTTCTGTCGACAAATTCAATACCTCCAACCCATTAGTCTCTATGGTAAACACCGATTTACTGCCGCTTCGCTTAGCAAAAACCGCAGTCGGATCATTAGGATCATTTTTCCCTAATTGCAAAGCAGCTACCCGCTCTTTCTTATCATCATAAAAAAGCTGAACACGCACAGCGGGATCATTCAATCCTTGTAACAAATTATTACTATTATCCTCCGCAACAAAATTTTTCACTCTTAAATTCTGCAAAGCTTGCAACAAATTTTGCATCTCCTGAGCCGAAGCTCTCGCATAAAGAGGTCGCATAATGTCCCAACCCTTTTTATTTTTCTGCAACTCAATTTCTTGCATCGTATCGCGTAAAATCACTTTCGTCACTCGAGCCGGTTCAAAATCCAACACTTGATGATCACGCCAAGCTTGATGACTTCGCGCCAACTTATCCACCAAATCACGAGAAATTACGCTAACTTCCGGTTTCCCTTTTTGGATTTGAACATACACCACATTGGTCAATGCCGTCTCATTTCCCACGCGCAGCTCAATCTGATCCTCTCCCCAGTTAGCGCGCAATACAAACCTGGGTTTTTTCAACCCGTAACGCTCCAAATCTTTTTCTGGATTTTTGACAGGAAAAACTTCCACCGATTCCAAATATTCCAAATCGCTCAAAAAACCTTTCACCTCTTCTTCATCGGCAGGATATTGGATTGGCTCCTTCAACCGCCATTTTCCTTTCACTTTTTCCAATCTCACATCTTCTTGCGGATGACGAATGGTAATACGATCCACTTGATCCGGAACAATATCAAAAAGCCGCTTAGCGTGAATTTGTCGATCCGTTGTCGATTGCCAATGGCGCTCGCCGAAAAAAATAAAAACGGCTACTCCTAAACAAAGGCAAGCCAACAATAAAGGTGTTCTAAAATTCATTAACGCGATTCATTTAACGGCGACGCCTCCACCAAACGCCAAATCCAATTAATAACACGCTCACCGGCAATGCAAAACCGATGATCAAAGCCAAACTCATTAATTGAGAGTCCGTCAAACCTAGACTAAACTCCTTCGCTGTTTTTGGCGAAATACCAATTAAATTATTTTTCTTTAACAACCAATTCATGGAATTAAGAAAAAGATCCAAAACCCCAGGCAAACTAACTAATTGCTGATTGGAAAAACTGCTCGTTGAACCAATCACAACCAAACGCGCTCCACTCAAGTCCACTTTTTCTTCGCCAACTTTTCCTGTATCAACCGCTACAGCCAAACTTAACGGCCCCTTATAATCTTTAGCTTCCTCAAAACTTACCGACTCCTGCTTAAAATCGGTCTCACCCCAAAAAGCCGCGGGCGATTTTAATAATTCCACCACATTATTTTTTTCCGAATCCGTTTCATCCAGCTTAGCGCGCACCGAACAAACACTATTTAACACCGTGGTTACCGATTTCATCTTTTCCACAATCGGATGGTTTCCATAATCCTCCACCGGCACCGAACCCAATAATCGTTGCGCGCCCAACACATTCACAATGCCCACCACATAATCATTGTCCACAATTACCCCATATTCTTCCAGCAACAGTTCTAAACCCGTTTTGACTCCAGGCTCCAAAAGCAATAACAACTTTCCATTACGCTTTAAATAATCGCGCAACACAGCCACTTCATCTTCTTGAAATGCAGTCGTCGGACCCGCAATCACAATCGCATCCGCATCATCTGGCAAAACAGGGTTTAATAGCAAATTTAAATTCGTCGTTACTATATTCTCGCGTTCCACACGCAAATTTAATTCAGAAAAACCGATCTTGGGATCAGATGAAGTCACATCACCTTCTCCATGACCCGCCGTAAAATAAATTTTCGAAGGCTTTTCTTGCACCAAGCTCACCAGCGCAGAGGTAATCGCCTCCTCCGCTTTAAACGATTTCACGCGCTCGGTTTGATCTCCAAAAGGCGATGGCGTCTCCATTTCCGCCATCTCACTCGCATCCACAAATTTACTGCGCCCTTGGTAATCCAAAATCACCACATTATCTTGTTCGCCCAAACGATATTTCGCACTCAACGTTTGCGCTTTCACCGCATCACGATAAGGATCAATCAACTCGTAAATCACCTTACTACCGCCCTCATCCTGATAACGACGCAACAAGGGTTCTACACGACTGTAAAGCGGATTCTCTGGATTAAAAAATAAATAAATCGTCACCGGCTCTTCCAAATGTTGCAAAAAATTTATCGTTTTCTCGGAAAGAGTAAAATATTGCGAATCCGAAAAATCAAACGTTCGGTAATGACGATAAGACAAATAATTAATTGCTGTCACTAACACTCCAGCAAAAATCAATGTCAACACGACACTGCTTGCAATCGTAATTCGCGAGGGTTTTTTATTCACTATTTTTCAACCTTTCCAACGCCGACTTTCAATCACCTTTTGCGTTATTAAAAGCGTCATGACAGTCATACTCAAATAAAAGACCAATACCTTCGTATTCACTAACCCTTTACTAAACTGCTCCATATGATCATAAGCTGACAAATAACCCACCAACTCCCGTAACGTAAAAGGAATATTAAAATAAATCAAAAAGCCGGTGAAAAAGAAAAGCGCAATCGTCGCAAAAGCAATCACTGCTGCAATAATTTGATTGCGCGTCAATGAAGAAGCCAACAACCCAATCGCCACGTAAAACATCCCCATAAGTAAGACCACTAAATAACTGCACCACACCGGACCTGCTGTTAAAGGCGTTGTTGAAAAAGTTACCAACTTAAAAAGAAAAGGATAAAGCGCTGTAGGTGACCACAAAATTAAATAAAAAATCAAAACCGCCAAAAATTTGCCCAGCACCACTTCCCAATCGCGCACTGGCGCCGTCATCAACCCTTCAAAAGTTCCCAAACGATATTCTTCAGAAAAAGTTCGCATGGTTAAAATCGGCACCATCATCACCTGGGCCAACCAAATAAAAAAAATCCCAAAAAAAACCTGCATCACCGTATATTCACTGGGCTCCTTATTCAAAATTGCGATCGCGAAATAAAATGAAAAACCCGTTAACAAAAGCCAAAAAAAAGCTACTACATAAGCAATCGGCGAAAGAAAAAAAGCCTGCAATTCTCGCCTGAAAATAATCCCAATTGTTCGAAAATTCATAGCTTATCCTCATGGGTCAATTCCACAAAAACATCTTCCAACGTCGCGCGATGTCGCGTTAGCTCGCGCAAACCCCAACCTTCCTTTGCTACACACTGAAAAAGTTTTTCCCTTAAATCATCTCCACGCTTGGGAAAAGCCTCTACCTGCAACCATCCATCCTCCAAGGAAGAAATTACCACCTCCTCAAGCACATCCCAAGTAGACAAAACCTGACGCACCATTTCCTGAGCCGCTCGCACCTCCAACTTCATCCCACCGCCGCTCCGCACGCGACGCGTCAAATTATCCGGACTGTCCGATGCTTCAATCCTGCCTTTATTAATGATCAACACGCGCTGACATGTCATCTCCACTTCCGGCAAAATATGAGTCGAAATAAGAACCGTATGTTTTTGTCCTAACGATTTAATCAACTCGCGAACCTGCCGAATTTGATTCGGATCCAACCCAATCGTTGGCTCATCCAAAATCAACAAATCCGGATCATGCACAATCGCATCCGCCAGCGCCACACGTTGACGAAACCCCTTCGATAAGGTGCCAATAATCCGATTCTGCGCCTCTTTCAAATCGCACACCTCTTTCACATAATCGATACGCTCACTTACCCTTTTCCCTCTCACCCCCTTCAAACGCGCGCGATAATTCAAAAACTCATTCACCGTCATCTCCGTATAAAGCGGCACAATCTCCGGCATATAACCCACACGCCGCCGCACCTCAATCGAGTTTTGAAAAATATCGAACCCAGCCACACGCACCGTCCCTGCCGTAGCTGGTAAAAACCCAGCCAAAATTCGCATCGTCGTGCTTTTACCTGCCCCGTTCGGGCCTAAAAAACCCACAATCTCGCCTTGAGCCACCTCAAACGAAATTCCTTTTACCGCTTCTAGCCCCGCATAACGTTTTATCAAATTTTTAACTTCAATCATCATCATGCGTTTCCTAATCCACTAGCTTTAGAATGCTCTCTGTCAAGACGACTTCTTCTTGTAAAAAATTCAAAATTTAACCCACCGACAATTTACCCTCAAAATTACCACCCTTTTCCACCATCAAACTCTCCACCTCCAAATTGCCCGACAAACTTCCTCCCTCACCCACAATCACCTCACCGTTAAATTTCAAAAGCTCCACCTCCAAATATCCCTCCACACGAATTTGCGTGGTGGTAATATAATGCGCAAAATCGGAAAATCGCAGCCGCGCTCCTGGTAAAATCACCACGCGATCCGCCTTACCCGCCACTGCCAAATGTGCCACCTTACCCAAAGCCAACTCTCGGCACTCATAAGGCGCCTCCAAAATCCCTTCCACCACCAAACGTCCCGCCGTTAGATTCGATGCCTGATATTTACCTCGAGCCGTAATAAACACCTCTCCATGTGTCTGAATTCGGCGATTATATAAACTTTCAATCTTGTAAGAACTTAAATCTATCGGCTTGCCACATTGATAACAATTCAATGTAATCACATCCGACGCCAACTCATGCATCGCGCCACACGCAAAACAACCCACTTGCGAAACGCCCAACTGATCCATGATAGATAACTCGTCACTCATCACTTTTGCCAAAACCAACGTCGTCCCACTGATTCCGCCGCCTTAGGCAAAACCGCTGACTCGACCTTTTCTTCCTGCTCATCGCCTAACACCTGACCTACACGACAACGTCCACGATAATGCGCCCCGCGCGAAACCGTCAAAACCGCTGTTTCCACATCACCCTCCACCCTGCCCTCAGGCGTAACCTCCACCTTTTCCTTCCCCAAAATTTTTCCTTTCACCACTCCCTCCACCACTACTTCTTTGCCCGACACCACACCAATAATCTCGCCTCCATGCAAAATCTTAATATTCCCAGCCGACACCAACTCCCCGCGCACCGTCACCGAGACTTCCATATTAGCTTGTGCTTGCTTTTTCATCGTTTTACACCATTTAGAGATCTCCTTCCCAATTCGCAAGTCTACGTATTGATCATGTCACTTAGCATTCTAACCCAAAAAGTAAGACTATTCATTCGCTCAACGAATGCTGCAGATCCGCGGCTTTTTGATGAGCTGGCGTTGGAACTTTTTCATTTCCATTATCGTCACAACCCCGGCTATCGCAAATATTGCCGGCAATTGAATCAAACTTCACACACAGTTTTTCATTGGCACCAAATTCCAGCCATGCCTCAGACTGCATTCAAACAGGCTAAAACTTGGCTGACTGTTTTTCCTAAACCCGAAGCAAAAAATTATTTTGAAACCAGTGGCACTACTTCAGTGCGAAAGGGTAGACATTATTTTAAAGATCTTGCTCTTTATCATCTGGCTTCAGCAGCCGGCTTTCGTTTCACGTTTCAAAAACATTTCGATTTAAAAAAGAAAGTTCTTTTTCTCTTTTTGAAGGAATCGCCTCAAGAAACCAATCACTCGTCACTTTCCTATATGTTTCAAAACTGGAAACGCACTTTTGGAACTACATCCAGTCGCTTTCTCATTTCCCAAAACCATCTTGATATCGCAAGCTTGACTAAAATTGTGAAAACATCTCAAACGCCCATTTTTCTTGCGGGCACGGCTTTTGCTTTTGCTTCTTTATTAGATAAAAAATTTTCTCTCCCCAAAGGCTCGATAATTATGGAAACTGGCGGATTCAAAGGCAAAACACGAAATATTAACAAAAAAAAATTTTACCAAGCGCTTCGTAAACAATTTCAAGTGCCAGACAAAGCTATCTATAATGAATATGGCATGACCGAACTTTTTTCCCAAGCTTACGCGTGTGGCGCTACGGGTTATCATCAATTCCCCCCCTGGATGCGTTTTCGCATTTTAAATCCTGAGACCCAACAACCCGCAACTCCTGGCAATTCGGGAATTATCGAATTAATCGATCTCGCCAACACGCAAAGCTGTCTTGCCATTCAAACCCAAGACTTAGGCATCCAACATGGCAACCGACTTGAATTACTCGGTCGTATCTCACCCGAAATGCGTGGCTGCTCTCTCACTGCGGAGGATTTATTAACATGAAACCTTTATTAAAAAAATTGGCCAAATTCCTTAACCAACATCGCGTGTGGCCCGATGCTAACGAAAAAACTTTGTCCCAACTCATCAAACTAGAATTGGGTCACGCTGATATTCTATCTCAGCCGTGTCGCATAAGCAAAAAAGTTAAACTTCGAGCTCACGCTCCAAAAACTGTTTTACTCATTTGCGCCGGCAACTTGTCCGTTGCGGTTTGGCAAGCGCTTACACGACTCGCTTTACTCCAGGTCAAAACTGTTTATCTCAAACCTCCCACATCACCCTATCAACAAGAAATTAAAAAAATTGCCCAGCTTTTTCTGAAAAATCGTTTTATTCAAAACTTGCATTTTATTCAAACCGTTTCCGATGCCACAATTCGGAAAGCTGATGCAGTTATTGTTTACGGTAACGACTCTACCCTAGAAACTTTTCACAAACGCGTTCTAAGAGAAAAAAAGAAAAAACGTTTCGTGGGTTACGGCCATAAACTTAGCTGCGGCATTATTTTTTCTCAAGACGTTAATCTTTCAACCGCCAAAAAAGTTACCATCGACTTCCTCACCTACAACCAAGAGGGCTGTTTATCTCCTCACCTCTTTTATGTGTTGGGCAATACCAATCAATTTGCTCACTTACTTGCTCAAACCATTAAAAAAAATTTCAAAAAATTTTCTCTTCCTGCCCTAACTTCGCAACAAAAAGCACAGATTTTTCTCACACGCCAGGAAGCGCTTTTGCATAAAAATAAAATCTTCACGCCGACTGATGATCTTAACACAACGTTGATCATTGAAAAAAACTCCAATCTCAAAACTTTCTGCCTCCATCGCGTGCTTTATCTTAAACCAGCCCGAAATCTAGCTCACGTCACAAAACTTTTATCCCCCATCCGCCCCTATCTGTCGACTGTTAGCATGTCACGAGTTCAACCCTTCGATTGCGGTGCCACCCGATTTTGTCCCATTGGCCAAATGCAGTTTCCCTCACTTTTTTGGAAACAGGATGGTTTTGGCGCCCTCAGCGAACTGGTTACATGGGAAACGATTGAATGAAACCGAATTTATGGTAAAGCCTTCCCTTGATGAAAATTACGTTGGTTAAAAAATTTGATTTTGAAGCAGCACAATCTTTGCCCAATTTTCCAGGCGATCATAAATGCCAAAAATTGCATGGTCACAGTTTCACCGTAGAAATTTCTGTTACGGGCGAAGTTGATCCAAAAACTCATCTTCTTTACGACCACGCTAAAATCAGCCAGGCCATCCAGCCACTTCTTGAAAAATTGGATCACGCCTATTTGAATGATATCCCTGGCTTGGAAAATCCCACACTGGAAACCATCGTCAAATGGTTATGGGACAAACTCCACCCCCAACTCCCTGGTCTTAGCGAAATTAAATTACAAGAAACACCTCGCGCCTGGTGCATTTATCGTGGAGACTAATTCACTATGTCACCTTTTATTGGCTATGCTCTATTGGGACTCATTGCCGGATTTGCCAGCGGCTGCTTCGGCATCGGCGGTGGCGCAATTATTGTCCCCATTTTAATTCTTCTCTTTCAAGTGCCTTATCACGTTGCGGTGGGCACCTCGTTAGCGCTTATCATTCCTATTTCACTGGCCGGCACACTTACCAATTTTACTTTGGGAAAAATCGATTGGAAAATTTTTTCGGCTTGTTGCATTGCAGGCATCATCGGCGCAATTCTTGGCGCGCTGCTCATTCAAAAAGTGCCCGCTCTTTATGCTAAGCGCGCTTTCTCCATTTTCCTCATTTACGCTGCGTGGCGACTTTGGTCTAAGTAGACGATTGATCCACTATTTTTTTCAACATCTGAAAAATAGCCGCCAACCCAAAGAACGCGATGACTGCTACTCCTTGTTGCCCTCTTGTTCCAAACAAAAAAATAAAACTTTGCGCCATCATCAAAGAAATAAAAATTCCTAACAACAAACAAAAGCCCATACCCAAAATTTTACTACGATCCATCAACCCCACAAAATGAATCACGGCATCAGACCCCTCCTTCTGTTGCCCCACCTTTAGCATAACTCCCCACAACCCCAAATTAATGACTGCTGACAGGAAACAAGAGAAAACAGCGCTGCCCCATTGCCGTTGCGAAAGTGAAAATAAAAACCAACCGCATTCAAACAAATAAAGAAAAAACAGCCACTGTCTCAAGCTCCTTTGCCAAAACAAAAGAATCGTCGCCCAAATTAAATTCACCCAACTCAAAAATAAAAGACCTTGCTGAAAGCCTTGCCACAAATGCTCACTATCTGCATCAAACTGAGCCGGAATCATATAATCGCTCAGCACCACTCCTCCCAAAACAACTTGAGCAACAAAGGCAACTGTTGTGAAAAAAATGCCAATCGGCGAAATGCTCACCGCACGAAATCCCCACAAATAAAAAGGAACGATTCCCAAGCGAAATCCCCAACCCGAGATAAAACAAAAAAGGGCAACCTTTTGATGCCATCCCGTAACAATTCCATAAAGTCCTAATCCCAAACACAAAGTCGTTAAAAAACCAAGTGCATGCATCACCTTTCGAAAAAAACGATTCTCAGAAATCTTACGATGAAACCCAATCAAACGAACCAACCAAAACCAACCCCATTCCCAACCTAAAAATAAAACCAAAGGATTACCACCCAACTCGGTCAAAGCTGCCGAAAACCCTATCCAACTCGCAACCAACTCTCCATAAAAAATAGCGCCTCGCTTACCTAAACGCGCATCCTTTGCAAAAAAAACCGCGCCCGCACCCAATAACGCCAAACAACCTCTTGCCCAAGCGGCTCCTTCATGAACGCGATAAGCATAAAACCATTCCCACCCCGCAACTAAAATAAATAAAACAGCAACCCAACACCCAAGCCATCGATTGCGCTCGCGTTTCAACAACGTTGCACGATAACGATAATCGTAGCCGCCAACAACAAGAGTGCCCAATAAAAGTAAAAGCGCCGAAATCATACCGCCTCCAATCGCAGCGATCGCTTAACAAATAAATGCTGACCCACACGCCAATAACTCAAAATCAAAAACAACCAACCCAATAAAAAACCCAACCCAACGATCGCACCCAAACTTTGCCAAAAAACAAATCCTTCATAAACGAATGCAATCGCTAATCCCCCCGTACTCATGAAAAATCCCAACTCTTTACTCTCACTTCGCTTCCCTTCCCATTCGCTTAAAAAAATCGATCCAAACCGTTGAGTATTTTGAGCCAAAATGCTAACTAGCGCCTCTCCTAGAAATCCCAAAACAACCACCTCATAAAACAAATTAACGTGAAATTCCTTAGCACTCACTAAAATAAAAAATCCCAACTGACCCAGCAACCATCCCTGACAAACCTGCCGAATCGTTCGACCACTTACCGCCTTGGCTCCACCGTAAAGCCAAAAAAGTGATCCCAGCCCAACCCAAAACCCGGGCGGAACATACATTGAAAACATCGGCTGAAATCGTAAAAGTTGATAACCCAAAACCACCAGCCAACTCGCTGCAAAAAAATAATAAAATCGCACAGCCAACACCCAACTCAAAATCCCAGCAAACACCCAAGCTGCTAAAGAAACCAAATCACTCCGAGCAATCAAACTCAAAAGAAGCCCCAATACCTTCAAGCAAGACCAAATATAAAACTCATTTTTTTGCGAGCCCAAAAAGAAAGAAAAAAATAAAACCATTGTTCCTAAGCCCAGTCCCAATAAAAATGGCATTTCATCCACCCGCCCATTCATCGCCAACTGTTCCCAGATCAATGCCCACATAACTCAAAAATAAACCAAAGCCAACCCCATCAAACCCAACAAAGCAACTCCAATACTCATCCAACCAAAACTTTGATGCAAAAACTCCAAGCGTTGAACCATTAACCTCTCCAAACTTTTACCCATTTTAAAAAGTCCCGCACCCGCTCTTTTCTCTACCGCCTCCGTAAAAAACCCTCCCCAAAATTGTAATACAACCAAAATTTTTTGCATCCTCACCTTTCTAAACGAATTTCCTCTTTGCCCAACGAAAAAATTTCTAAGATCTTTTTAGCTCAACGACTTCTCCTGTCATCCTCGGGCTAGCTCTACAACTGTCCGAAGTTCTTTAATTATCTTTTATATAGCTAAGAAAAAACTTCTTGTCATTCCCGACTCGATCGGGAATCCATTCTTTATTCCCCTGGATCCCCGGGTCAAGCCCGAGGATGACAGGAGACCAGGTCCAGGGTGATGAAAGGCTTGGTGCTTCCAAGCTTTTTACCTAACTGCTTATCCTGCTGTATCCTACGTCTCAAAAAGCAACTATAAGAAAATCTAATACATTGTATAAGAGATACTTATAGTTAATTTTTATCCTTTTTTTCTTGCTAATTTTATGTGTGGGAGTCATTTTTGGTGTCATGAAAAAACAAATCATTCTTTTTTGTAGTTTTATTTTTAGCGTCGCCGTTGTTCGTGCTGGAGATTTGACAGTAACGGGCAATTTGGATGTGCAGGGTAATGTTTTAAATTTGGGTTCGTGGCAGGGGCAGACCAATGAGGCGGGGGTGAGTTTGAATTACACGGATTATCCGGATGATGAGTATGGGGAGTTTCGCTTTAGTTTGAATCCGACCGACGGCCGGTTGGACTTGGGAAAGGTGGAATGGCAATAATAGTTGGTTGCCGATGATGCGTTTGGATGTGGATCATTCGTTGGTGCTTTATGATTCTTATGGTCAGTGGAAGGTGTGGTTGGTGCCGGGTGGGAACAATTCTGTGTTTCAGAATTCTTTGACGGTTAATGGTAATAATAGTGTGATGCCTAATCAGTCGCTTTCGGGTGATGGCAGTATTCTGACTAGGAAGTTGGGTGATGGGCGTTATGTAGCAAAAGGAGCAGACAAAACGGCTTTGGGTTATGCGACGGCGACGGGTTTTTCTGCGTTTGCGGCGGGCAACCAATCTTTGGCAAGTGGAGGAGCCGCTGTAGCGTTGGGAGAAAAGACGATTGCAAGTGGGGATTTGTCTTTTGCGGTGGGAGGTTTTGCTACGGCTAGTGGTTATGGTTCTGTAGCGATGGGTGAAACGGTTACAGCAAGTGGTGAATCGGCTTTTTCTTTGGGTTTAGGCACGATTGCTCAAGGCATGAATCAAGTGGTGGTAGGTCGTTATAATGTGGCTCAAGGTTCTGCCGAAGATTGGGTGGCTACCGATGATTTGTTTGTGGTGGGTAATGGCACATCAGCCAATCAACGCTCGAACGCTTTCACGGTGAAGAAGAACGGGGATGCAGTGGTGAAAGGCAATGCGACGGTGAAAGGCTATAGCTATTTTAATGATATTAATACCGATAACATCAGCGCAGGAGGCGATGTGATGGTTTCAGGTGTGACTGAGATGATGAGTAGCGCTTATGTTGGTGGAGATTTGCAGGTGAATGGCAAACTTTATTTGCAACCACAGGGCGATGTGCCGATGGGGCAGTTTAATCAGTAACGGCAGTGATAAGTGACTGGTAACTAGTAACAGGTGAAAAACAAAACCCAAAATCAAAAAAGAAGTAGCACAGCCATCTTGGCTGTTAAAGGGTGTTGCCGTTTTGTCGTTAAGCCGTTCCTCTTGTCACTAGTCACCTGTCATTTGTTATTCAGCAGCGGCGTTTCCGCTGCGGTTCCCCAATGGTGGATTACGCGCGGGGTGATTGATACGAATTTGGCTGCTGACAATTATGGGCCGGTGAATGTGGGACAGCTCAAGCATGTGGCTTACCAGGCGGCTTTGGAGTTGGAGGAGAAGCTCCCTAATGGCGCGGGGGATTGTTTGGATTTGGTGGAGAGTTTTTCTAAGACCAATGGTAATTATGCGCCGGTGAATGCGGGTCAGTTAAAATATGTGGCGAAGTTTTTTTATGATCGGCTAATTGCGGAGGGTTATACGAACAGTTATCCTTGGACGGAGACGAAGGCGGATGACGCGAATTTTGCTTTAATTAATCAAGGTCAGTTGAAGTTTGTTTTCAGTTTTGATTTGGATAAGTGGAAGCCTAAGCCTCCGAATTGGGTGGATGAGGATGAGGATGGGTTGGATGATAATTGGGAGTTGGAGAATTTCGGAAATCTCACACCAGAGCCCGATGACGATATGGATGGCGATGGGATTCCCAATAGCCAGGAGCAACAAGATGGCACCGATCCCAATGAACCGGATGAGGATCCTGAGAATCCTCTGCCACCCATGGCTTCCTACGGGTTAATTCATTGGCAGCCTGTGAATCATGAACTGGGCGATAGTGACTCTTTGTATGCCACCTGGCAAGTGTTCGTGAATGATAAAGGCCAGGCTATTGCTACGACAGCAGGTCAAGGTGTCGGGGTTTGGACAACAGCGTTTGCAAAAGGTTCTGTCACCGCTGAGTTAGAAGATTATATGTGTTACAATTTTAATAATAATGGGAAAGCCATTTTAGAGAGTCCCGCTGAGGAAGGAGAAGAAGGAGACGGCTTTATTTATCAAGTCTGGGATTTTGAAAGTGGCGACTTTACCAGTGCTCCTCCCATTAATTCACCTCCTTCGTTGCTGCCCGATGATTTGGAAGAGGTTTATTCGATGGATGTTATTATTGATCAGATTATTTGTGAGGGAAATATTGAAGAAAAGACTTCTCTTTTAGGCATCAACGATCCAGGCAGTTTAGCGGGCACGACAGTGTTCCAATGGCGAGTGAAATATCACAGCTATTATTATGATCAGGTTTCAAAACAGTGGAAACAAAGCAATGGCGAAAAAATCATCAACGATTTCAGACCCGTTTATTGGCCGCAAAGTCAGATGGGTAATGCTATGGCAGTCAATGAAGATTTCATGGAAACTTATAGCTATCTTCACACCGCCAATATTAACAATCAAGACGCAGTGGCTTTAATGAAAGAAGGTAGCCAATTTTTATACTACCATCATGCCTCTGAAGAGCCTCAAACTCTCGATCTTCCTTGGGACACGCGCTCTCGATTAAACAACGATGCTCAAGTTGCAGGCAGTTTTTATCAAGGCAAAAGCTATGCCACCGTTTCCCAAGCCAATGGTCCCGTGCAAGCCTTAGGCAAAGGTCAGGCTATCGGCATTGCTCCTCAAGGCGAGCTCATTACCGGCTCACTGTTTTCAGGACAGCAACAACAAACCCTTCTTCAAGAGCCCATAAATAAAACCCCCGCTCTATACCAAGCTTCACTGCGTCAGCCTACAACCCAAAGAGAAAGATTTCCTGCAAAACAAAGGCCTGCTTTAGCAAAAAATCTTCAAAATGTTCCTTTAACTCCCCAGCAAAACACAATCTATGAAGAGGCCCTACTTTGGAAAAAAAATCAAGACAATGGCAAGTATGTGCGTCAAAAAGTAGAAACCATGCTAGAAAAAACAAGCTTAGCCCAGGATTGGCACGTGCAAACACTGCATAATCCGAATAAATATGGTATTATGGGAGGCGTGGGCTACTATAAAGATCAACCGCAATATCTTACTATGATCCCCGTCGAACTCGGAGTTGATGCCAATCGGGATGGAAAGATTGTGCTTCTCAATGAAAAGGATAAGCCAGACAACGTCGGCGAAGAGGTCGATCAGACTAAACCAGACAAATATTTTAGGTTTTGGGCCAATGAGGACGACGATACTGATAATGAAGATGAAAATAGCGATAGCATCCCGATTGTGTTCAAAGATAGCGACGATATTAATATAGATAGCAAGCGCGACCTAGAAGACTTTAGCCGACTATGGGTTTACTTAAAAGGCGTTCATGAAATGGTTAAAGGCGAAGATGCCATGCTCGTCGGTTTGAAATGGAAAGACACTACGGGAAATCCTGCGATTCGTTTATTTGAAGCTTATGAACAAGACGGTGGCACAAATTATTTATCGAATGACTCAGTAGCCACTCAGCAACGGCAAGGTAAATATGGCACAGCGGTGCAAAATCAAAATGGCGAAGCTGTAGTTTCAGGCAGCGACATCTTCATCTTTTATCCTGAAGTGTGGGAACAGCTAGATGAAGAGAATTATAAAAAGTATTTCTTGTTCGAGGGTGTCAGCGAGGGCAAAGGAAAATTACAAATTGTTTTCTTAGACAAAAACCAAAACGAAATCGGTGAAGCACCCCCAATCTATTTGGAAATTACCAATATCAAAAAGATGTATGAACGTTTCAAAGCAACACCGGAAGACGCTAATTTTCCGCCGCCATTTGAAATCGATACAAATCCACCTTTTAACGATAACTCCGCTTCGTTCGTCTCCGATCCTAATGGCAATCCATTTCAAAAACCTTGGGATGAAAAAGCTCATTGCACTGTTTTTGTGCATGGCTGGGATTTAAATTATGATGAAAGTTATAATTTTGCTGAGACACTATTTAAACGAATGTGGCAACGCGGTTATAAAGGTCATTTTGTTGCCTTTCGTTGGGACACTTATACTTTTTCAAAAACCACTTTTAACCGCAGCGAATATCGCGCTTGGAAATATGGCAAATCACTGAAAGATTGTGTTAACAGTTTAAAAGGTCAATTTGCCAATATTAATCTTACCGCTCACAGCATGGGCAATATCGTAGCAAGCTCTGCTTTGAAACAAGGACTGAGCGGAATTAATAATTATGTCATGATGAATCCCGCCATCTCAGCGAGCGCCTACGATCCAAGTCCTTATCTAAATCAACCTGGTTGGGGAAATAATACAGAAGATTTGTATCGAGGTTTTTTACAAGGAATTTCAGCTAATACTAAAATTTTTAATTATTACCTATCCGAAGACTTTGCTACTGCAACCGCGTGGAAAGCTAATAATGCTCTTTATAAACCTAATGCTGGAGTAAATTTAAATCGTTCTTACCAATATAATTCTGATAATGAGGAGACAACTTTAACAACTTTATATAATGCTAAGATCAGAGATGTGATTGATCCCCACGAAAAATTATCTTTTGTTTGTGCTTCAAGAACCAAGGCTTTAGGAGCCGAGGGCCAAGCCGCTGGAGAAATAGATGAAACTTTTGATATGGATTTAGCCTATGGCTTTGATGAAATACACAGTGCTCAATTTTATTGGAATATTCAAAGGAAAGTAAAAAGCAAATCCGTTTATGATTTTTACGGCACATTATTGGACAATTTAGGAGCACCGAAACCATGAAAACAAAATTATTATTTTTCCTCCTCGGAGTTAGTGCGTTAATTTTATTAAAATTTAATTTTTTAACGGATGCGATCGCAGCAGAAAAAACGCAAATCAATCGTCCTCCGCCAGGTTATAATCCTAGTAATTATTTTCTTCCTATGAGACCAGGCCTTTATCCAACTCTTGAGGATTTTATGGCTCTGGCAATTAAAACCCCCATTTATTTTTGGGGCAAGGCAGTCGATGAGCAAGGCAACCCGATTGCAGACGCTAAAGTGAGATTTGGAATTCTGAGTAAACTTTCACTTAGAAGCCAAGAGGAAAGATTTACCAAAACAGATAAAGATGGATTATTTTCCTTAACAGATGCTAAAGGAGCTTCATTATCTATTGATGTCTCTAAAGAAGGCTATTATCAAATTAAGGAATCGAATGGAAAAATAGATTATTGCACGCCTCCCACAACAAAGGATCGACCTATTCCAACACCCGATAATCCTTCAATTTTTATTTTAAAAAAGAAAGGCATCGCCGAACCACTTTTAGAATCAGGCTTGAACAAAGACCTTCCAACCAACGGCACACCAGTTGAGATTAATTTACGAAATATCAAAGGAATCGTGAAAGATTCACCCGATTTAATTATTCAATGTTGGATCAACGGATCGATTTATGATTCCAACGGAAATTTTGGGTTCCCATGGAAAGCGCGTTTGACGATGCCAGGCGGTGGGTTAATAGAGCGAAAAAATGAATTTGATTTTGTGGCTCCAGAAACAGGCTACCAATCAGTCATTGATTTTGAACATCAATATCCACCAACAGGAACGAATCGATATACTAGATCAATTAATAAAGATTATTTTTTAAAATTGCCTGATGGTAAATATGCACGTGCCGAAATCGATATTGAAGTGGGACCTGAAAATTATATTTTAACTAAATCTCTGCTCAATCCATCGGGCTCTCGAAATTTAGAATATGATGAAACTAAAATAATCAGACCTTCTCCCTAGCCGTAAAATAATTTTAATATTTAAATCGCCTGGCGACGGACAGAGAGCGCCACCCCAGTTTTTTAATTATAAACTAACCATGCCCCGCTCCGGCACTGCGCCTGCTAGAAACAGATAAGGCCTGGCAGTTTACGGGGTGATTTTACGGGGTCGACTCTTGATTATTGATGTCGTCGTTTACGGGGTCGACTCTTGATTATTGATGAAATAAGACAAGTTGGAATCAACTAAAACTTGCCGGCGAATGACCTGCCCAAAATGCTGCGCAATCGCTGCAGGCGGGCGCGAATAGGTTCGAAAATTACTGACTGCTGAGGGATGCGAAAATGGTACAGGTAAAATATTCGTATGATTAGGGAGATTAGGGGATAGTTTTAAAATTTATACCTTTGGTATAATAATTGAACAATTTTGTTTATTAGTTTATTTAAGTTGTTTATTTATAATTACTTGATATTTTATAAATTTTCAGAAAAAGTGGGTCTTAAAGCTGTCTTTTATTCTCAAAGATTCACTGATTTTCATAGATAGTCAGATTGGAATGCGAAATTAAATTTCGATATCTATATGACAACTGTGGCAGGTGAAGCCGGCGCCAAAGGAGGTAAGCCAGAGGTGGCGAGTGGGTTGGGATTGACGCAAGTGTTCGGATAAAGCGAAAAGTATGGAGGGGCTGCTCATGTTGCCAAATTGGTGAAGGACGCGTTTGCTTTCAGGCAAATCATGAAGTTTCAGTTCTTTTTGAATTGCAGCCAAAACTAAGCTTCCTCCGGGGTGGGTCAAAATGCGATGGGCGCCATTTAATCCATTTTGTTCGTATAATTCCCGAACTGTTTTTCCCGCAAGCTGTGGCACGGCGACGTCTAGTCGGTTGCGAAGTTTTCCTGCCACATTTTCGAAACGCAATAGTTGACGGTGCTTCGGACGATGTAAGGAGCTAAAACTATGGCAGCGAATTTTGGGGCACTGTGGATTGGTCGATTTCCCCGACCATAGACTCGCACTTGCGCCATCGCCAAATAAACAGAGACTAATTAATACGCCGGGATCGTTATCTATATAAAAAGCGGCGGAACAAATTTCTACAGCTAGACAGGCCACGTTTTTTTCGGGATGTGCGGTGGTGAGTTGTGAAGCAAGCTGCAGCATAGGAATGGCCGCTCCGCAGCCTTGTCCCACGAGGTCGATGAGTTGGATGTTCGGTCGTAAACGGAGTTGTTCCGCAATATGGCTGGAAAGACCGGGGCAAAGGTAGCCGGTACAGGTGCAAACGATTAAAGCGTCAATTTCATTGGCTTTTAATGCCGCGCTGTGAAGCGCTTTTTGTAAAGCTTCCGTCCCTAGTTTGGGCGCTTCTTTTTCAAAGCGTTGGTTAAGCGCTTGCGCGTCGTCGGTAAAAAGTTTTTCCCAATGTTCCACGGCAAAATGGCGTTTGTGAATGCCTTGGCCTTTCAACAAAATTTTTTTTAAAAGTTGTTGAGAGTCGGGAGCTAATTTTTCCAGTGTTTGGGAAGCGTTTAATAATTCCCAGCATTCCGATTGGGTAATCGAATGCGATGGGGTGACATTTTCTAAAGCAAGTTGATACATGTTAACGCACCAGATGAAATAAATGAGCAAAGGGCAAAAGCCGATAAGTGTTTAACCAAGACAATATTTTTTGACCCCACGAATTTAATAAGAAAGGATGCAGCCAAGTCGCATAACGCATAGGTCTTTGGAATTGTCGATCTAATCTCTGCTGTACGCGCGTGACGCAATCATCCCATGAAATATTTTGTTTTGCAAATGCTACAATCGGATCCCAAGCCAATGAAGCCGATTGCAAAGCCATACTCATGCCGTGTCCCGTGAAAGGTGGAATCATGCGTTCGCAATCGCCTAAGAACAAAAGCCCTGGACTTCGTTTTTGAGAATTTAGTCCACACTGAAATCCTGCAACGGCTACTTGGGAATGGGGTCGTGGCACTGCGAGTTTCACTCTTTCGGCCAGGTCAGGTAGCCCGGCAGCTTCTAAATGAAAGTTGATTGTGTTTTCAAAATGGCCTTCAGCTTTCGTGCGACGAAAAAGTCCGCAAAGATTTATCCATCCCTCCTCGACTTGCGAAAGCCCGACATAACCGGTTTTGCCCAGGTGCATTTCCAGGTCGCTAGCTAGTTCTAAATTTTTTAAATGAATTTTTAAGCCATACCAATCACTGCGCGGCACTCTTACACGACCTATCGCCAAAACTTCTCCTTCCTGTCTCGAGGGCTCCTGGCGTTGGTTACCATGCAGCTCCCCTCCCCATTCGCGCAGATGTTGGGAAAGTTTGTGATCCAGATAAAATCGCGATAATCCCAAGGAGGGGGTGGGCAAGGTTGCAGTGATCAATTTTTTTTGTTTGAGCCACCATGTCACGGTTTGATGAGAAACGGCTTGTTGCAACTCTTTTTGGAATCCTAGAGATGCGAGAATGTTTTGACCTGTAGCGCTTATCAATTCTCCACAAACGCGATGTCGGGGATAATATCCTGCCTCGATCACTTCCACAGGAACTTGTCGCTGTCGCAGACCAATCGCCAAAGCAAGCCCAGCCAAGCCACCTCCTAAAATGCGAATGGAATTTATTTGTGCCATGCGATGAAACGATAAGCGCCACGCCACGTCTGGCTTAGAGTTATTGTCCAATGTTGCGGATCCCATCCCATCGCTTGAGTTAATTCACCATCTCGGAAACCTGCTTTCACGCTCAGGCTTGCGTCATGACGAGTCACGCGATTCATGCCGAATGAAGTCAAGAGGTTAGCTTGCCAAAGATGAATTTTTTTTCGCACAGGTTCCACCGCAATAAAATAACGACAGTTTTTTTGAATGCGCTGCCCCAACTCAGCAAGCTGGGACAAAGAAAAATGGTGCAAAACTAAACAGGCAATAACTCCCTCGACTTTTGACCATTGATCCCATTGCCAAAGATTACCCTGTTGCCAATCCCACGCCGCTGGCCATTGCTCGGGTCGCGGAGCAAAATCCAAACCGGTAACATGACAATGATTTTTTTCTATTGTGCGTGCAAGTTGTTTGCCTAAATGACCATCGCCCGCTCCCACTTCCACCCACTGGTGAATATGAAACTCGCGTTGGGCTCGCTGAATTTGTTGCAAAAGCCAGGAAGTATTTCTCATTGCGGCATTCACACGAACCAAATCCCGCCGCGATGCAATAGCATCAGTATGATGATGTGGAAGAGTGTCCAAAATTTCCGGTGTCAATGACCTAAACACAAAAAGTAAATTAAAACAGACATAAAAACTGTCAAACGAAGTCTATTTTTACTCATCATTTCAACTTCCCAATCATTGACAAAAAAGCAATCGTTGTTATATTGATTAGTTTGGATAAGTGAATTTCAACCGAGGAAATTTGAATGAAAAAAATATTTTTTGCCGCTATCTTTTTCCCTAGTCTTCTCTTACAGACTCAAGCTCAAATTGCTATTAATAATTTAGGCCAAGTTTACACTCAAAACTTTGATTCATTGGGAACTAACAGCGTCAATTGGACCAATGAAGTTACGATTCCTGGCTGGCGATTTGTTCAATCTACTAATGCAATCGATGCAGGATCGATTACTACCGCAACGGTTACTGATGGAAATTTATTTCTATTTTTTGATGGAATGGCATTTAATTATGGCGCAACAGGCAATCCAGATAGAGCTTTGGGCAGCGCGGCAGGTCCTATTTTAGGTCTTGGCGCTACCAATGAATTCTTTTTTGGAGCGCGATTTGTCAATTCTACAGGCAACACGATCACTAACGTAAGCGTTTCTTATTTTGGAGAACAATGGCGCGATCAAGCTGCAACTCAGCAAACCTTGCGTTTTTTTCACCGCGTAGGAGGCACCGATTTCTTAGGCGATCCCAATAATGTGGGATGGATTGCAACTCCTACCCTTGACTTTACCAGCCTACAAAACATGAATGCCAACATGAGTTTAAATGGCAATGCTCCTGCTAACCGAACTAATATCATTAACAACCTTTCCGTTACAATTGCTCCCAATGAAGAATTCTGGATTCGATGGTCTGATACGGATGATCCCGGCGTTAATAACGATCAACTCTTGGGTATTGATGATCTATCCATCACTTTTACAGGAATTGCGAGCGGCAATACGAATAATCCGCCTTCACCTAACACCAATAATATTTTAAACGTCAGCGTAGAACTTAAAAAGCCTAACCCTGCAAAAAAACTCAAGTTCGCTCAAAAGGGATTCAAAGTAAAAGCCTGGTTGCGCAGCACCAATACCTTAAGTAAGGCTTCTTTTGCAGCTTTTGGAGGAAGCGGCACGAACGCGCCCACGAATTTAACCTTTACCGATTTTGGCACTTTTAAAATCTTAACGAAAGGCAAACTTTTCAAGAAAAAAGGAGTTAATGTTCTTGCAAAAACTAAGGGCAAAACCAATAAAGCCGGTATTGGCATTCCCGCAGGCTCTTCACCAGTCACTCTGGTAATCAAAGTCGATGGCCTGCAAGGCACCAATGCTGCCAGCGCGCTGGTTACTAATGTCTTTTCAGATGTTATTGTAAAATAATTTTTACTAATCGAATGAAGCCCGTATGAAAAATTGTGGGCTTTTTTTATTATTATTTGACTTCGCTCCAAATCTAAATACATTCCCGCCAATTATGAAAAATTTATCTCTCTATCTTGGATTTATTGTAGCTGTTACTTTATCTTCGTTTTCGACAGCTCAAGCCGAAATTGGAATTGATGGCTTGCCTTACTTTTATGCAGAAGATTTTAATCAACTCGGTATCAATCCTGGATTTCCTTACCCTTGGGAAGACAATGTGAATCGGGTTGGATGGTATTGGATAGAATCCACAGCTAGTGGCGATCATACGGTGCCAGCATTGATTGATAATGATGGCTCCAAAACACAGCCGGCTCCTTACTATTTTGGCACCAGCACCGAGGTTGCTTTAGGCGCTATTCCTGGCAATGGCTTGAATTATGCCTGGGAAATAAAATTTTATAACAACAACTTTTTAAATATTACCAATATTGATATTTCGTTTGTTGTGGAACAATGGAACGATAATAGTCTTACCCCACAATCCCTTTCACTTTTTTATTACATTGGCAATAATTCAAAACCGGAACCGAATGAATGGATTCCGCTTTCTCATCCGGGCCTAACTGCTCCACAATCTTCTTCTCAAGGAATTTTGAACGGTAATTTACCCTCTAATCAAAATCTAGTTTCCATTAACTTACCTTCTACGGCCATGGTAGTAAATCCAGGACAAAGATTTTGGCTGCGCTGGGAATATCGCAACAACGGAGGCAACTCCTATCCTGGCCTTGGCATTGATAATCTCACCATAGATTTTCAAGGAGAAAGAGTTCCTATTTTTGCCGAGTTTACTCGTCCTCGGGGAGACACTTTTTTAAGATATAGAAGTAAAAAAGGATTTAAGATCAAAGGCAGAATTGGTTTAGAAGAAGGTGTTGAAACCGAAGGTAAAGGGAAAGGAAATGATGCTCCCAAAATTAAACGCATTTCTTACGCCACTTATCGAACCGAATCGGGTGAAACCTTAATCCCAGCTGATTTAGAATTCACTGAATTTGGCCGATTCAAAGTCCTGCACAAAGGTAGACTTTATCGCAAAGGTTATCTTGCAGTTTTTAAAACGGGTAAACGAAAAAATCGTGCAGGTCGCGGCTTAAAAGGCTCGGCTCCTCTTCATATGGCTTTCAAAGTGGAGTACGATCGCATGGGTCTTGAAAACACCGTTTACTATGCTCACACCTTTTTTGAGCCAGAAATTAAATAATTATTTCAACAGAGCTCTTAAAGATTTCTGTAAACTCGATCGCGTGGCAGAATCCATGCGATCGATAAAAAGAATTCCTTGGAGATGATCAAACTCGTGCTGGATAGCGCGAGCAATCAGTCCCTCGCCCTTCCATTGAACCACATTTCCTTCTAAGTCCTGAGCCTCCACTTCAACTTGCACAGATCGGGAAATATCCGCCGTAATGTCGGGGAAACTCAAGCAACCTTCTACATCGACGTAACGTTTCTTAACGATCTGAATTTTGGGATTAACCAACACCATCGGCATCCAATCTTCCAAAGCGACTTCTTTTTCTTTTACCCAAAGTCGAGAGGGACGATTTTCCAAATACGGCACATCTAATACACATAGTTGCAAAGCCTGCCCTACTTGCTGCGCCGCCAAACCAATCCCCATGGCATCCCGCATCGTATCCATCATATCCTCAGCCAAAGTAATAATTTCAGCCGTAATAGAATGAATGGGTTCACCTTTCTTCCTCAAAATAGGATCGCCGTATTGAACAATAGGTAAAATCATGGTTTTTTCGCGGGCTCTGTAAAAGCCGGAATATTTTCAATGCCCGCCTCTTTAAAAGCATCTAACACTTTAATTATCAAACCAAAATCCGCTTTTTCATCTGCTTTCATAGCAACTGTCCTCGCATCTTTATTTTTTTTATTCCGCTTCAAACGCTCAGCTAGCTGATCCCATGCAATTGCCTCCTTTTCCCAAAAAAGTTTATTGTCCTCAGTTACATAAATCACAATCGGCTCTTTTAATTCGGCCGCCGCGGCTTGTTTCGATTCAGGCAACTGAATCTCGACCGCCGGCTGCTCTTGCTTAAAGGTTGTCGTTACAATAAAAAAAATGAGCAACAACACTAAAATGTCAATGAGCGACACAATATTAATGACGGGCCTTCGCTGACTGCGTTGATAAAAAGCCATAACATTATTGAGAAGAAGAATTACGCGAACGATACCAATGACTCAAAAACTCGCCACATAACGATTCCATTTCCGCCGCTAAACTTTCCACCTTTTTACTGTAATAACTCCAAAAGGTTAAGGTCGGAATCGCAATGACCAAACCCGCCACCGTCGTATTCAACGCCTCAGAAATACCGCGCGCTATCCCCATGCCTTGCGTCGACAAGCCTTGCACTCCCACATTTTCAAAAACTTTAACGAGCCCTGACACCGTCCCTAACAGCCCCAGCAATGGAGCTACCCCCACAACAATCTCCAATAAAACCAAACCACGTTCCAATGTAACAATCTCGTGACGCGCCTGCATTTGCAACGTTTCCGATGTTTCGCTTTTTGAAAAATCCTGATGATTAATCACTAATTTAATCAATCGCGCTAAGGAAGATTTGCCTTCCGTAGCTTTTAACAACAACGTTTGCTCTTCCCGAGGAAATTTCAGAATTAAATCCACAAGCGCTTGAGGCGACACTCGATTTCGTCGCAAAGCAATACCCCGCTCAATAATAATGGTTAACGCTAAAACCGAACATAAACCCAGCGGAATCATAAAAAGACCGCCCTTTAATAAAAAATCAATCGCTGCCGGATTCCAATTCATATGCTTGGCATTAAACCGTTTTTCTTAACTTCTGCAAATCTTTCCGCCAACTTCATGACCCCATCCTTTAATAAATCGTAAAACTCGCTTCCAACATCAAATGTTCGCCTACCTGTTGCCGAACGGCATCAGAAAATTTTTCGTAAGGAGCGCAAATTTGCACGGAATTTTCAGAAACAGTTTTCAACAATTCGCTGCCCACAGTTTGATTCATGACTTCCATTTTTTCTAAAACACCATCGGAACGAATCCAAAACCGCATTTGCACCGTCCCATAACTCAACAAACTGTTTTGTCGGCGAACCATAAAGCGCCATTGCGAACCAATCAATTGATAAACTTTCGCTTTGTAGCGTCCCAGCGGCGTTGCCTCGGCTTCTACGCTTGTCTCGCCCAAAGCGGCCTCTCCCCCTTGCACAGCCGACTTTTCTTGTCGAAATGAAAGCGGCGCAGATTCCTGTTGTCGCGAAACGGTTTTTGCCAAAAAAGCTTCCCTGGCTTTACGCTTTTTTTCTTCAAACTCTGGCGCAGATAAAATCCCTTGCTCACCTGCTTTAACTTCATTTTTTGGAGTTGTTTCAGAAGGTGGTGTTTGGGACGAGGGATTTTGATTCGCCACACTTTCTGGTCTTTCAACAATTTGAATCCCAGGAATATCGCGACCTTGTTGAGTCGGTAGCATAGGATCTTCGTGTCCTGATTGCTGACTGCTCAATCGTGTATTGCGATCCGAAATAAAAGGCGCATGCTCACTCGGCTTTTCCACTTCCAGCATTTCGGCTGTGTCCATAAACCGAGGGAAAGGCTCGATCATCTGCAAAACAGGAGTTTTTTCCGATATAATAGGGGCATTCCACCGAGGCAACCAACCTAACGTAGCACTAACAACCAAAAGCCCATGCAGCAGCAAAGAAAGAGCCGCCGCCAAAAAATAATGATGCGAATTTTGTGACATCACTCTCTAAATTAACCAAAAAAATACATATTTTCCAATCTCTCATTAAATATTATTTCAATAAAAATCGCTTGTTCCTCTTGTTGCGTCGTCTAACTTGACATGAAATTCAGTATGTTAAGACTTTGGACTTTACCTTGGTTCATTTTGTCACTGTTTTTAGGTTCGATTTTGAGCCTAAAATCACAGCAAGTTTATTGGAAAAAACCTACAAATGCTCTCTCCGAAAGAGAAACAACCACTCTAGAACTGGTTTTCGAAGACTGTCAGCCAGACGACACACCCGATTTACCACAAGTCAATGGTTTAAATTTTGGAACTCCTTCTTCCAGCACGCAATATTCCATGGAAAATTTTAAAATTTCCCAACGGGGCGTGCTAAGCTATCCCATTCAAGCCACGCAACAAGGCACTTTGACAATACCTGCTTTTGAAGTTAATACCAGCGAAGGTCCACTTACTGTCGAGGCTCTAACTTTGCAAGTAGGCGCAACCTCTACCCCCTCTTCCCGCCCTAATTCTTCCTTAGATCAAATCGTCTTTTCGCGAATCAACGCCAACAAAAAAAGTGTTTGGTTAGGTGAAGTGTTTACTCTCGACTATCTCCTTTTGCTATCGCCAAATTATAATGCCCAACTCTCTGGCACACTACAATGGTCACCAGTTGGATTGGCCTTAGAAGATTGGACACAGCCCAGTCAAGTCCAAGCCCAAGTCAGCGGCGAAATGCGACAGGGCATTCAACAAGTCGCACACGCTTGTGCTTTGAAAAGCGGGGTTTTAAATTTTTCGCCAGCAGAACAAAAACTAAATATCCAAACCGGCACACAACGCTTCGGCTTTTTTTCACGACCCAAAATGGAACAATTCACAGTTCAATCCCAGCCTTTTACTCTGGAGGTTAAAGAGCTTCCACCAAAACCTCACGATTTCTTCGATGCAGTGGGCCAATTTCAGTTAACTTCAAAAATTGTTCCTCGTTCCGTCACCGTCGGCGAACCTATCACTTGGACCTTGGAATTGGCCGGCACAGGCAACTGGCCGGCAGAATTAACTTTGCCAGCACGTGAAGTCTCCAGCGATTTTCGCGCTATTGAACCCAAATCCAAACTGGTCAAACCCGACGGCAAACCCTTTGAAGGAACTCTCACCGAAGACGTCATCCTTATTCCAACTAAACCCGGTCACTACACCTTGGGTCCTTTAAGCTATTCCTATTTTGATCCCGAAAGATCGACTTACATCAATCTTACCACCGAACCAGTTGAAATCGAAGTGAAACCTTCCAACGCTAACGCATTCGCAGTCAATCCACCCAATTCTTTAGAAGAAAATCTAGAAAATCAGCCAAGCTCAGAAGCGGCTCCCTCCCTACTTCCCCGGGATCCCATCGAAAAAAACGAAGCTCAAGGTTGGGTTCCTCAACCTTCACACTTTTTCTATTTTGCCGCCTCACCTCTCCTTGCTTTTTTCGCTTGCTGGATCACTTTGGCTTTTCGTCGCTCTTGTCTCACCGATCCGAATGCGCCTCGCAAACAAGCGAAATCACAACTTCAACTTTTACTCAAACATTTCTCCACTCATTCTCATGAAGAAATTAATCAACAGCTCATGAGCTGGCGTCATCACACTGCCCAACTTCTCAACATCACCCACGCCACACCGACTGCCGAAGAAGTGCATAAAAAAATCAGTTCACTTTACAACTTTGAAATAGCTGAAACATGGCGACAACTTTGGCAACAAACCGATTCCTATTTATTTTCTCAACAAAACCGTCTCTCTACCGAATGGCAGCAACAAGCACGACAAGCGTTAAATCCCATTAACCTGCCACGTCAATCTTTCTGGCGATTATTTTTACCAAAAAATCTGCTACCCGCTTTCATCTTTTTTTTCTTTCTTGGCTCATCTTTAGTCCACGCCCAAAATGAAACTGATGCTCTTAACGACTATAACCAAGGCGATTTCAAAAAAGCGGAAAACCAACTCACCACCCAGTGGAACCAAAACCCCAACAACTGGGCTGTTAGAAACAATTTAGCGCTTGCTCTAGCTCAACAAGAAAGATGGCCTGAAGCCACCTCGCATTGGATCGCAGGTCGTTTACTCAATCCCAGAGAAACATCCATCGCATGGAACCTGCCCCTCGGCTTGCAACATTCAGAATTTGTGGATTCACCTCAACTTAATTTTTTAAATTCTCACTCCTTTTTTCTTCTCGCTTCTCCCGCAGAATGGCAATGGCTTTTTTTACTAGGAATTTTCGCTTTCACTTTAAGCCTCATTCTGCTCATTTTCCGGCGCTACCGCCTTACACAAAATCAATCCTTCTTCATAAACCGTTGGATTATTTACTTTCTTCTATTTCTCAGCTTAGGGACAGGATCGTTGGCCTGGTTTGGCTGGAAAAATTACGATATCTTAGCCAACCCCAACGCCGCTTTGATCTGGCAAACTGCTCAACTTCACTCCATTCCCACTGATGTTGATGAACAGACCAGTCATGAAATTTCATCTGGAACTTTAGTGATTGTGAAAAAAAGTTTCTTAAACTGGTTAAAAGTAGAGCTAACCAATCAAGAAAACGGTTGGATTCGTCGCGACTCTCTTATCTCTCTCTATCAATCACCCACCTCTTTCTCTGTAAAAAAATAAAATCCCATAACACAGAATTTTGAGTTTGGTCACCAATCAATTATAGGCTAACATACACAAGGTTTGTTTACCGGGTCTATAGCTCAGCGGTAGAGCAGGGGACTCATAATCCCTTGGTCGCAGGTTCGAACCCTGCTGGACCCACTTTTATTTTTTCGCTCTCACTTTTGCTGACGAATCCAATTAATCACCAACAATAATTCTTTCTGTTCCAATTCAGAAAGTGGAGAGTGAATTAAAATATTTTCTGCCTCCTCAAAAAGCTGCTGCATTTTTTCATTCAATACTTCCACAGCGCCAGATTTTTGTATCAACTCATGGATTTGATAAACTGAAGTTTTGCCCAAACCCGGCTTTAAACACAATTGCAACATAGCACGATCGGTATCACTCAAATTTTCATAAGCCGCTCGTAATAAAAAAGTCTTCTTCCCCTCTAAAATATCACTTTGAAACATGACATCATCCCAATCAAAATGTTGAAATTCCAATAGATCATTTTGAATTTGAAATGCCATACCAATCGGTCGAGCAAAAGTCTCCAAAGCAAATAATTTCTCTTCTTTTCCCCCGCCCCATAACGCTCCTAATAACAAAGGACATTCAATAGTATAGCGAGTGGTTTTTTTATGGTACATTTGTTCAATATCCGAGAAATTTATCCTCCCCAGTTCACTCGCGCTTAACAAAATATCATGCACCTCTCCCATACCCGTCTCAGTCACATATGATAAAAATTTCTGTAACGCCTCTTGCTTCAATGGGGAACCTTCCACTGCTCGGGAAAAAGTTTCAATCGCCAAAACCAACAAAATATCACCCATCACCAACGCAATATTTTGTCCTATTCTTTCTTTTTGAAAACGATTGCCTTGCTTTAATTCGATTAATTTATGGAAGGTTGGCAATCCCCGACGCTTTTCACTTTGATCAATAATATCATCATGAATTAAAATAAAAGAATGCAATAATTCCAAAGCGGCTGCCATTTGCCATAAATCTGATGCAATTTTTCCCTCGCGAGTGAAAATGCGATAGGAAGCTAGAAACAATATCGGACGAATGCGTTTAGCTCGTCGAGACGCAAATTCCACCACATCATAATAGAGCGGTTCAAAAAAATCATTTCGACTAAAACGCGCCTGATGCGAAAGAAAAAAAATTTGCCAAAACCGTTCAAATTCCGACTGCAATTGAACGAGTGATTCCTGCGTTAAACCGAGCGAATCGGAAGCTTTCATTAAGCTTCACGATAAAACGACAAAAAAAAAGTGCAATTCAAATGCAAAAATAATGAAATCTTATCGAATAATTCCTCGCTGTGAATGACGAATGAAATGAAGCAAATGCTTGATTTCTTGCGAGGCCTGGATTTCATCTTCAATTTTATCCAATGCCTGAGTAGTATTATAACTACCCCCATAAAGCCATTTAAAAGCCTGTTTTAAATCCTGTTGAACAGATTCTTCCACTCCTTGCCGCTGTAATCCCACCGTATTAATCGAACGAATAGCTGCTGGATTTCCATCTGCAATCATAAATGGGGGCACATCTTGAACAATCTTCGCGCAGCCGCCCACAATACTTAGTTTGCCCAAACGACAAAATTGATGCACTGCACTTAATCCGCCAACAATTGCATAATCTTCCATAATCACATGACCCGCCAACGTGCCGTTATTGGAAAAAATACAATAATTTCCCACGACACAATCATGAGCAACATGAGCATATGCTAATAAATTATTAAAAGAACCTACCACCGTTCGACTGCCTGGAGCGGTGCCGCGATTGATCGTAACAAATTCTCGAAAACAATTTTGATCACCAATCTCTAGATAAGTCGGTTCCTCTTGATATTTTAAATCCTGTGTCCTTCCGCCAATCGAACAAAATGAGTAAAATTCATTCTCTTCTCCAATCTTCGTCGGTCCCGCAATGACCACATGCGAATGTAAATAGCAACCCTTTCCCAATTTCACTCCATCATGAATCACGCAATAAGGACCAATCACCACCTCATCACCAATTTCTGCCTTGGGACTTACCATGCTTGTCGAATGAATTTTTGTCGCCGCCATGATCTTATTCGTCGATAAAAGCAAACGTCATTTCGCCTTCAGAAACAATCTCTCCATTAACCAAACACTGTCCCCACGCTTTTCCAATATTTTTTCTCGCGCGCAATAGCTCCACCTGCAAAATAACCGTGTCACCCGGTAATACTGGCTTGCGAAACTTGACCTTGTCCGCGCTCATAAAATAGCCAATATTTCCCGCAGAACCCTTTTGACGCAATAACAGAAGACTTGCCACTTGAGCCAAAGCTTCGATTTGCAAAACCCCAGGCATAATCGGATGCCCCGGAAAATGCCCTTCAAAAAAAGGCTCGTTAATCGATACATTTTTAATGGCTATGACTTTACTATCCCCTTCGAACTTTAAAATGCGATCGACTAATAAGAAAGGATAGCGATGAGGCAGAATTCGCATAATCTCATTAATATCTAAAGCTCCCTCACCTACTGGAATATTTTCGACAGGAAAACTTTGTGCTTCACGCATCTTTAATTCTTTGGCTAAAGCCTTCGCCAGCTCCACATTGAGAGCATGACCGGTGCGAATTGCAATAATCTGTGCCTTCAACCGCTTGGGAAAAAGCGCCAAATCGCCAATAATATCAAGCACCTTATGTCGCGCAAATTCATTGTCATAACGCAAGGGTTCCTTCGACAAAATATTACCATCACGAATCACTACCGCATTCTCCAAACTCCCACCCTTAATGAGACCCTTGTTCATCAAACTTTGAACCTCCTCATAAAAAACAAAAGTTCGCGCTCCACCTATTTCTTCAGCATAAGTCTTCGTATCATAAAGATAACGACAAAACTGCGTGTGCCACTTGGTATGAGTTACATTTGTACAATTAATTTCAAACTCTTTCGCTGGCAGCGCCGCCAAAACACCACCATCCTTACCTCGCACAAACAAAGGCTGTTTTAACTCAAAATAATCTCGCGACGCTGCTTGCTCGATCACTCCCGCCTTTTGAATCATCTCTACAAATGGTCTCGCGCTCCCATCGCCAATGGGCGGCTCCATAGCATCCATCTCAATAATCGCATTATCTACATCCAGCCCTCGCAACGCCGACAACACATGCTCCACCGTATGCACTTTCACATTACCTTCAGCAATGGTAGTAGCTCGCTCCACCTGCTTCACATGATCCACGTGGGCATGAATCACCGGCTCATCCTTCAAATCCATCCGTTTAAAAATAAAACCGCTATTTTCTGCAGCGGGTTGCAATGTCAATGTCACCGCATGCCCCGTATGCAAAGCCAAACCCTTTATTGCAACCGTTTTGCCCAATGTTTTTTGTAACTCAGCCATATTCGTAGCAGCATCTAACACACTTCTAGACAAGTAAGAAGGAAAAAGTAAGAAGTTTGGGAGGGTGAACCTCCGGCAAGCCGGCTCAACTTCTTCCTTCTTACTTCTTACCTCTCACTTTTTGCTTCTCACTTCTTACTTCTTACTTTTTACTCCTCCTTTATGACCGGTTGTCTCATCACATTTGAAGGATCCGAAGGCTGCGGAAAAAGCACTCAAATCCAACTTCTCATGGAAAAATTCAAAGCCCAAGGACAAACCGCACTCTTAACTCGTGAGCCGGGCGGCACTCGACTTGGAGAACACATCCGTCATCTTCTAAAATTCTCCACCGCGGGTAAAGGCATGGTGCCCGAAGCTGAACTTTTACTTTTTTGCGCCAGTCGCGCCCAACATTATCGCGAACTCATTAAACCTGCCATCGAAGCGGGAAAAATCGTCATCTGCGACCGCTTCCTTGATTCTACCACCGTTTATCAAGGTCTCGCTCGCGGCATTCCCATTCACTTGATAGAAGCCGCTCACCAAATCACCCTCGGCGATTTTCGCCCTCACCTCACTCTTCTTTTAGATATGGACGCCGAAAAAGCACGCCTTCGCGCCCTACGACGCGTTCGCCCTGCTTACGTGGGAGAAGATCGCATGGAAATTGAAGAACCCGCTTTTTATCAAAAAGTGCGAGAAGGCTATCTCCAAATCGCAAAAAAAGAAAAACGATTTCATATCATTAATGCCGACATCACTCCGGAAGAATTGGCACAACACATTTGGAAAGAAATCTCACATGTCCTTGACCATTGTCCATGCCCTGAACCGTCTCATTAGCTCTTACCATTCCGGCCAGCTCGCCCACGCCTACGCCATGATTGGTGAGCCTCAAGAAATTAAAAATCAATTGCTTGAACCTTTCCTTAAAGAACTGCTCCAAACAGACCCATTTCCCCATCCTGACGTTCACATCGTTCAGCCGGAATCTAAAACTAGACAAATACGAGTCGAAACCATACGTAACCTTATTTCCCAACTCAACCAAACCTCATTTCTTGGCGGATGGAAAATCGCTATTCTTGACGAAGCGGAACGATTACGACAAGAAGCCGCTAACGCTTTTCTTAAAACCTTGGAAGAACCACCCCATAAAACCCTCATCCTTCTTTTAACCGCTCGCCCCTCACAACTCCCCACCACTATCCTCTCGCGTTGTCTCATCCTACGACTCCAAACCTCTTCTCTAAAAACCGCTCCAGATTCTTTAAAAACCGTCATTGAAAAATGGAACAAAATAGAAAATAAAGAAGTCCCAGACAAAACGTTCTCCGATTCTTGGGTCGAATCTTACCTTCTCCTTAACTCCTGCCTGAACTATTTAAAAGAAATCCGAGAAACTTTAGAAAACGAAGCTCAAAAAGAAATTCAACACGCTAAAGAAAGTGGATTGGAAGGCGATGCATTAAACGAAATTGAGAAAACTGCCACTGCTCAAATTGAAACCCATTACCTTGCGCAACGCCAACAACTCCTTTCTTGGCTTTGCGAATCATTGCCTCGAAAAAAGTCTATCATTAACCTTTTCGATCAAACTCAAAAAGCGCTAATAAAAAATTTGCCTGAAATATTTGTCTTGGAACGGCTATTTTTAAAGCTAATTTTAGCCCTATCCCCTAAATAAAATAATACTTTAACATTAAAGCTGTACTCGCTTCTAGTTAAATTACTTTTTCCCATTGACCGATTTAAAAAACCTTTCACAATCTCTCCTTATGGAGATTAAGGAAATTAAACATATCATCGATCTCATGACAAAAAACAATTTGTCAGAATTCGATCTCGAGCGTGAAGGTTTCAAAATTCGTATCAAGCGTGGCAGTCACGAAGCCATTACTCCCACTGTTTCTGTCTTACCTTCGTCCGCCCCCGCATTAGCCGCTCACGCCACTCCCACACCCGTGGCTGTCGCTCCAGTCCCCACTTCCTCTGCTCCTGCTACGAATACAAAAGATATCGTTTCCCCCATGGTTGGCACTTTTTATCGAACTCCCTCTCCCGATTCTCCTCCCTACGTTGATGTCGGTCAACAAGTCAACGAAGAGACTGTCGTTTGCATTATTGAAGCCATGAAAGTTATGAACGAAATTAAAGCAGAAATGCGCGGCGTTATCGTTGAAGTTCTCACAGAAAACAATAAACCCGTTGAATTTGGGCAACCCCTTTTCCGCATTCAACCTCTTTAAGTCAGTAGTTTTTCTTTTTTTCTAACCCCCTTCTATGTTTGATAAAGTTCTCATTGCAAATCGAGGCGAAATTGCTTTGCGCGTCATCCGAGCCTGTCGCGAATTAGGCATTCGTACCTTGGCAGTCTATTCCGAAGCCGATATCGACTCACTCCATGTTCAACTTGCCGATGAAGCCATTTGTATTGGCAAAGCCCCCAGCCAAGAAAGTTATTTAAGAATTGAGCGTGTCATCGCCGCAGCGGAAATCGGAGATGTTGACGCTATTCACCCCGGTTATGGTTTCCTAGCAGAAAATGCCCATTTTTCAGAAATTTGCGAAAGCTGTAATATTAAATTTATCGGCCCCAAACCTCACGCCATACGAGTTATGGGGGATAAAAATAAAGCGCGCGAAACTGCGAGAAAAGCCGGCGTGCCAGTCACCCCCGGAAGCGAAGGCATTATAGAAACCGAAGAAGAAGCATTAAAAATTGCCAAAAAGATAGGCTACCCTGTCATGATCAAAGCAGTGGCCGGAGGAGGAGGTCGTGGCATGCGACCCGCTCATAACGATATCAGCTTAATCAAAGGCTTCCACTCGGCCCGACACGAAGCAGAAAAAGCCTTTAATAATAACGCCGTTTACATCGAAAAACTGGTAGAAAATCCACATCATATTGAGATTCAAGTTCTCGCCGATCAGGAAGGAAAAGTCGTAGCCTTAGGCGAACGCGATTGCTCGATTCAAAGGCGAAATCAAAAACTCATAGAAGAGTGCCCTTCCCCCATCGTCAACGAAGACACTCGTAAAAAAATGCAACGTGCTGCTATTAAACTTTGCCAAGCCGTCAAATACGAAGGCGCCGGCACTCTAGAATTTCTCATGGACAACAAAGGTAACTTTTACTTCATGGAAATGAACACGCGCATCCAAGTTGAACATCCTGTGACAGAAGAAGTTTACGATGTCGATCTCGTTCGCGAACAAATCCTCATTGCTCAAGGCAAACCTCTTTCCAAGCGCGTCGTCGAAGCCCAACCCCGACGCCACGCCATCGAAGTACGCGTCAACGCTGAAGATCCATTTAATGACTTTCGTCCCTCTCCGGGTAAAATTACTCTCCTTTACCCACCCGGTGGTCGTGGTGTTCGAGTGGATTCTCATGCTTATTCCGGTTACATCATTCCTCCCCATTACGATTCCATGATCGGTAAGCTGATTACCTATGGTAGCGAACGTTCCATCGCCATCCATCGCATGTCGCGCGCACTCAATGAATATATCGTTGAAGGCGTCAAAACCACCTTACCATTTGCCAGCCTCGTTATGAACGATCCTAATTTCCGACGTGGCAAATACTCCACCAGCTTCGTGGAGCAACTCCTTTCCAAAACCCAAAACCTCCTCCCCAAAGCTCCTTAGCTGCCATTTTTTACACTATGACAGCCCAACTGCTCGACGGAAAAAAAGTTGCTCAAAAAATTCATCAACAAACGCTTCAACAAGTTAAACAATTAAAAGAAAAAGGCGTCACTCCTTCCATCTTGTTCATTCGCGTCGGTGAAGATCCTGCCTCACAAATTTACGTGAGCATGAAAGACAAAAAAGCGGCCGAACTCGCCATATTCACCCAAACTCATATTTTACCCGATAGTGTCTCAGAAAAAGAAATTTTTTCTCTCATCCAACAATCTAATTCCGATCCCAAAATCCACGGCATTCTACTGCAATCTCCGCTCCCTTCTCATCTTAATGAACAAACCTTTTTTTCAGCAATCGCTCCGCAAAAGGATGTCGATGGATTTCATCCCGAAAACATGGGCAAACTTCTTCTCGGCGATTTTTCTGGCTTTATTCCTTGCACACCCGCCGGCATTCATCGCTTGTTAATAGAATATAAAATTCCTATCGAAGGCGCAAACGTCGCTCTCCTCGGCCGTGGCAACATTGTCGGAAAACCCATTGCAGCGCTTCTCATGCAAAAAGCCAAAGACTGTAATGCCACAGTCACAGTGTTACACTCCCACAGTAAAAATATTCCAGAAATTTGCCAGCACGCCGACATTCTGATCGCCGCAATGGGAAAGCCTCATTTCATCAAAGCAGAAATGGTCAAACCTGGAGCAACCGTTATTGACGTCGGTGTAAGCCGTGATCCCGCAACCCATCGCATTGTGGGCGACGTGGATTTTGAAGCTGTGCAACAAGCCGCCAGCTTCATCACTCCTAATCCTGGTGGCGTTGGCCCCATGACCATTGCCATGCTCATGGCCAACGTCGTCCGCGCCTGCGAAAAATTAACTTCAAAAATCTAAATTATTTCGGACCGATTAATTTATTTTTCTTAGGCAAAGTTAAAATAGGAGTCGGTGTGGCGGCCAAACTATCAATCGATACATAACCGATGGCTCGTTTTTTGCCTTGAGCCACGACATCAAGTTTACCATCTTGATTAATGTCTAAAATTAATTTGGCTTTTTGTCCCGAAGCTAATTTTCCCAGTTCCGTTGTGGCGCCTAGCGCTAAATTATCAATCGTTTGTCGACTGATCTTTTTACCTTTTAACAAATAAATCCCATCTTTTTGAATCGATAAAATTTTTCCTTTTGCCAATTTCCCGCTTACCGGAACTAAGTTAGTCTTAAAACTTCTTCCCGTATTTTCGGCCACGAAAAGATTTTTTTTGTTCTTTATCAATAAATCGAGTTTATCATCTCTTTTACCCGTAAACGGTCCAGCCGCTAAAAAGCGATGTTTTTTAGCTAAAGTAAAATCTATTTCATCTAATAAAGTGGGTGTTACTGGCTTTCCGTCATTTTCCAATCTAAAAAGCTTCAATTGACTCTTGCCATTTTTTACTAAAACATCCGTCACACCTCCATCATCAAAATCCAATGTCACCAATACTTTAGGACGTTTTTGATTGGCAAAAATGGATGCTGGCAAAGCGAAAGTGCCATTGTCTGGCAACTCAGCAATAACTCGTTTGGTGTCATCTATAGCTAATGGCAACACACTATAATTTCTACCCTTCTTTAAAAATAAATCAGGGGCGCTATTCGCGGTAAAATCGCCCTGTGGACTATAGTCGTGACCATAAATAATATAACTTTCACCCGAGCTCGCGCCATTAGGAGAAGCAAGGGTGTTACCCAAAATAATATCATCCACTCCGTCACCGTTGACATCACCAACATTGCTAGCCACCTCATGTGGACTCGTGAAATTAAGCTGCAAAAAGTTAGCTGTTCTAATTTTAAATCCTTTTGTAAGCGGAAGATCATTCAAATCTAAATTAGCGCCTAAACCAGCACGCTTACCAAAAACTACATAAGTAAAATTATTACTAATATTACCATTAATCCTTACAAAAGGGGCATGGAATAAAAGATCGCTTAAACCATCTCCATTGATATCTCCTGCCTCACTTACCACATCGCCCAATGCAATATTAGTGGTATTATTCAAGGGCGGCGCAATAAACCGGGTTCCGTTTTTACCATCCAAACTATTTAAAGCAACAGTCGAAGCAAAAGCGTCGGTTTTTCCAAAAATCAAATAACTTTTGCCATTGCCAAGATCCGAAAAATTAATGGCTCCGGTTAGCAAATCACCCAAACCATCTCCATTCGCATCACTCACTAGGTTGACTGAAATACCAGCAAAATCAGCATTAACTTCGCCGGTTAATTTGAATCCGTCATTACCATTTAAACTATTAAGCTCCAAAGTTGCCCCAAAAGGCTCTGTCTTACCAAAAATAACGTAACTTTGACCAGGAGCTCCTCCAGCTAAATGAGGAGCACCAATAATCACATCATCGATCCCATCACCATTCACATCATGGCCCCCTCCCACTGAAATCCCAGAGGTATCACCACTCACTACACCATTAATTTTAAAACCATTACTTCCATTAAGACTACTTAATTCAAAATCTGCAGGAAAAGGTGATTGGCTCCCGAAAATCACGTAACTTTGACCCGCAGCAAACTTTCCATTCGGTGAAGCATAAGGCGCTCCAATAATCACATCATCAATCCCATCACCATTGACGTCACCCGCTCCGCTCACTTTATTACCCAAAGCACCATCAGAACTCACAATTCCATTAATACGAAAGCCATTTACGCCATTCAGCGAACTGATTTGTAGTTTGGCATCAAAAGGCTCTGTCTTACCAAAAATTAAATAACAACGGCCCGCTGATGTTTTTCCAGGAGGTGATCCTTTATAGTCACTCACAATAATATCATCAATCCCATCGCCATTAAAATCACCTGTACTACTTACTGAAAAGCCAAAACGCGGCGTGCCTGTGAGACCTTCAATCCTAAAACCATCCGATCCATTTAAACTGCTTAAAGCCAACTGTGAAGGGATTCCGCCCTTCTTACCAAAAACCACATAACTATGACCTGGATTAGGTGACATAAAAAAGGGCGCGCCTATTACAAAATCATCGATCCCATCACCATTCACATCGCCCGCACCACTAACTGAAAAACCAGAACTATGATTCGCTGCCTCACCATTAATCACAGCTCCCGCCTGATTCGTTCCACCCAAACTCGACGTTTCAAAAACTTCAGTAAACGGAATAGCATGAGCTTTAAATGCGCTTAAAATTCCAATGGCTCCTATAACTAATGAACCATTCCCCAATACATTATATTTTTTTCTCTCCGTAACCACTAGTCATCCTTTTTGTTTTATTAATGACAAAGGTGTAAAGGTTAAAATAATTAAGTCAAATAATTCCCCTAAAGAAAAAAGGAGCATTATAGGAGTAAGATTTATCAAAAATAGAATTAATTTCTTATTAAGAATTAATGACTTCAATTTTTCCGACGAAGCGACATCTCTCGAAAACGCTTAACAATTTTCCCATAAACCTCCACAAAATAATCTATCTCTTCACGCGTGTTGTCTTTCCCTAAACTCAAAACAATACTTCCCTGAGCTAACGCCAAATCCAAACCAATCGCCTTCAACACAGGTGACACTCGCATCTCCCGACTGGCACACATTGTTCCTGATGTCACCGCGATTCCCTGCAAATCCAAAGCCAACATTTGCGCTTCTCCCTCTGTGCCTTCCGCCGCGTAATTCAATAAATGAGGCGCCCGTTTTTCTCCGACTTTTGGACCGATTAAATGCACCTGCGACATAGTTTGAGAAATTTTTTCATCCAAATATTTTTGCAACCTCTCAACATGCGATTGACGCTGCGATAAATCTCGTCTTGCTATTTCAGATGCCACACCCGCCCCCACAATCGCCGGCACATTTTCCATACCCGCTCGCTTTCCCTGCTCCTGCATCCCCCCATGCAAAAGCGGTTCCAACTTCGTGCCCCGTTGCGCATACAAAACACCGACACCTTTAGGCCCATAAAAACGATGCGGCGACAAGCTTAATAAATGGCATCCAATTTTTTCTACTTCGATCGGCACCCAACCCGCAGCCGCTACCGCATCGCAGAAAAAAACAATCTTTCGCTCTGCAAGTTTCTTTGAAAAATCGCCTCCCGCAAGGAGTTGTCGCGTGCCAATATCGTGATTCACCAAATGAGTCCCAATTAAAATCGTTTCTTTACGAATCGCTTTTTCAATCTCATCCAAAGAAATAAAACCCTCTTTATCAACTTGAACTTTTGTTATTTCAAAACCATGTCGCTCCAAAAATGCTACAGAACCCATCACCGCCGGATGTTCTACTGAAGAAATAATAATATGATTTCCGCGATGACGATTAGCCCATGCAAATCCTTTCAACGCCCAATTTACAGCCTCCGTTCCGTTTGAAGTAAAATAAATTTCCTCATGGCTCGTAGCCCCCACCAATTCTGCCACTTGCTTGCGAGCCTGTTGAATGGCTTCACGCACGCGCAATCCATCACGATGCAAACTCGAAGGACTCCCAAATTTTTCTGAAAAATAATGTTGCATCGCATTCACCACTTCTGGCAACACAGGCGTGCTCGCCTCATGATCCAAATAAACCCGCTGCCTACTCATAATCATTTTCTACTACACTGCCATCTACCAGTTCCATTGGACATTCGGGCAAAGCATCCAAAAAAGCTTTGCCATAACTTTTGCTCAAAATGCGATTATCCAAAATAACAATAATTCCACGATCCGATTGGCTGCGAATCAACCGACCCACACCCTGACGAAACTTCAAAACTGCTTCCGGCAAAGAATAATCATTAAATGGATCACCACCCGCTTCTTTGATCGCCTCCAATTTCGCTTCAATGAGCGGATGATCCGGCACTGCAAAAGGCAATCGCGTCAAAATGACATTACTCAAACTTTCTCCCGGAATATCCACACCAGCCCAAAAACTGTCCGTTCCTAGCAAAACCGAATCGCGATCCTCTTTAAAACGCTGTAACATTTCATGCCGCGGCATGCCTTTGCCTTGCACAAAATAATTTAAATTTTCTCTTTCAAAGAAAGAATTTAACCGCTCAGCCATGCGATGCATCAAACCATAACTCGTGAACAACACAAAAGCCTTTCCATGCGTTTTACGAATAAAATATTTCACATAACATTCCAAAGCCTCCTCAAAAGCCGCCCCCTGCCGAGGATCCGGCATCTTTTTAGGAATATAAACCTTCATCTGCCGCGCATAATCAAAAGGCGAACTGAGTTGCAAAGCCTTCGCATTCTCGGCGCCAAGCCTCCGCTGAATATAATCCAATCCCTTGTTTGTAGAAGTGGACAAAGTCGCGCTCGTCAAAACCGCCTGGCTCGACTCGCGAAACAAAAGTTGACGCAACGCCTCCGCCAAATCAATCGGCGCCGCATTCAAAGAAAGATTACGCTGATAACGTCCGCCACGTTCCACCCAATACACAAAATCTTGACCCGCTTGCGTCAAAAAATTTGCCACATGCTCGCGCAACTCTCCCAATCGATGATTCACCTCTTGCAATTCCAGTTTGGTTTCTTGATCTTCAACCGTTTTAATAATCCGGCTTAATTCCGTCTGCAATCGCCGCAATGGAAAACTCACCTCATCCGAAACAAAATCTGCTCGTTTAATACGAATCTCATTCGATTCCTTAAATTGACACGCGCCTTCCACTTTATCGAAAAACTGGCCTGCTGAAAATTCCATATCCGTTGTTAAACGAATCGCATCCGCCTCACGCAAAAAAGTCAGAAGCCCTTTTTTCGTATTAGGATTATAAAGTCGATGCAATGCGATTCGCAAACCCGCTTCAGAAAACCCATAACCAATATGTTTAGCCGCAACTTGTTCCAGCGTGTGCGCCTCATCAAAAACAATAAAATCATGCGCAAACAAATAACCCGTTTCTTCCGCGTCATACTCACGATCCCCAACCAAAGTAAAAAAAAGCGGATGATTAACGATCACCACGTCCGCTTTCAAAACCGACGCACGCGCCTGTTGATAAAAACAACTTTCTGGCGAACATAACTTCGAAGTGCAAACGTGACGCTCACTCTGTACCAAACTCCACACCCTCGCATCTGGCTCAGGATTTAAATCGGCCAAGCTACCGTCCCTCGTCACTTTTGACCATTCATAAAGCCGCTCCAACTCCGCCACCTCACTAGTCGCAAACAACTCGCCCGCCATACGCATCACGCGATCCAATCGTCTCGGACACAAATAATTTTGCCGACCTTTCAACAACGTATAAGTGAAATCTTGTTTCAATAATTTCTTGGCAACAGGCAAATCTTTATGAAAAAGCTGCTCCTGCAAATTAATCGTGTGCGTGCTAAGGATTAATTTTTTCTGATTTTGCAAAGCATAAAAAAGAGACGGGATCAAGTAGGCTAAACTTTTCCCCACTCCTGTCCCAGCCTCCACTAATAAATGCTCATGATTTTCTAACGCCTCCGCAATCGCCACTGCCATCTGCTGTTGCTGGAGACGATATTCAAAATTACTAGCCCGCGACAAAGCGCCTTCTTTTCCGAAAAAAGTTTCAATTTCAGAAATAAAACTGGATTGGAAAGCTTCTAGAGGAGCGATCATTTCTGAAACAATTCTTTAAAAAATACTTTCATCGCTTTCCACGATCTTTTATCGGCTAATTCATCATAAGCCACACCTTCGATGCCATAACTAGCGGCTTTAGGATAAGTAAATGCATGGCCTGCATTACCATAACTGACCATCTGCCAATCCACCTTTGCATCACGCATCTCTTTTTGAAATGCAGCCACTTCATCCGCTGAAACTAATGGATCATCCGCACCGTGCAATACTAAAACCTTACTCTTAATCTGTTTTGCGTCACTCGGCACAGGAGAATCCAAACCTCCATGAAACGAAACCACACCTGCCACATTCGCGCCACTACGCGCTAATTCCAAAACCGTTGTTCCTCCAAAACAATAACCAATCGCTGCCATCCTATCACTGTCCACTTCAGACTGGTTTTGCAAAACTTTTAACGCAGCCAAAACCCGCGAACGAAGCAGTTGCCGATCCGCTTTTAATTGACCGGAAATCGCACCCGCTTCCTTTGCATTTTCAGGTCGGTTTTTTATACCATAAATATCTGCCGCAAATGCTACATAACCCAAATCCGCCAATTGCTCTGCCTTCTTCTTGCTAAACTCTCCAATTCCCATCCAATCATGCAATACCAAAATTCCCGGACGCTTCGATCTCTGCGCATCATCATACACCAAATAACCTTCCATTTTTGTGCCGCCTTCTTCATAAGCGATATTCTTTTTGATGAGTTCTGAATAACTGGAAACGGTTAAAAAAAAGAAAATAAAAAGAAACGGAGCTTTCATTGATTTAAAATTAGATCATCAACTCACGATGTCTAGTGAATTAGAAACAAGAAATGTCATGGTTTGACTTTGACTTCACTTTTGTTAATTCAATATTAAAAATGGAAAAAGACCAACAGATAAGTCAGTGGTTTTGGTATGCTATCAGCGCCGCCATTTTATATGGTCTACATCAAGTCTTTACAAAAATGGCTTCCAACCGCATTGGCGATGGATTTGGCAGTTTTCTTGTCGAAGCAACAGCTACAATAACCATTTTGGTTTATCTTCTTTTTCTATGGGGTTCGGGCAATTGGAGTCAAACCTCAAGCGGAGTAGGTATCTTTTATTCAGTGCTAACGGGTATTTGCGTAGGAGCTGGAACCGTGTTTTTCTTTTTACTTTTTCAAAAAGGCGGTCCGCTTTCCGCTGTGCCAACAATATTAGCAGGCGGCGCAACTTTAATGGCAATCATCGGCATTCTTTTTTTTAAAGAAGCTATTTCATGGCCACGCTTAACGGGAATTGTTCTCTCCATTATTAGCTTAATTTTGCTAAAAAAATAATTTTAGAATTGCCTCACCCATAAAATTACACCTTGCACTTCCGAAACGACATAGCTAAAATGAAGTTGTGATTGAGAACCTCCTCTCGATTTTTTGGACAAAAAAAGTCTCTTCCATCCAATTTAATTCAACTTTAAGAAAAAAGGAAATGCTTATGAAAATTCGCACGAACTGGTTGTTGTTTTTCATTCTTAGTTTAACCACTTTTTTACACGCAGAAGATAAAACCCTACGCATTATCGGTTGGGAAGGTTATATGGACGAATCCTTCGTCAAAGGTTTCGAAGCTAAAACCGGTTACAAAATCGCCGCCACTTATGCTGGATCATCTGATGAAATGTTCGCTAAAATTAAAGCGGGTGGCAACAAAACCTATGATATGGTAACGGCTTCAGGTGATCTCACTCGACGCCTCTACGATGCCGGACTCATCGAACCACTTGACCTTAATTCAGTCCCTAATTACTCCAATCTTTTTCCTCTATTTCAAAAGCCAGCTTATAATACCTTTGATGGCAAACCTTATGGAGTTTCGATTGCATGGGGACCTGATTTTTTAATTTATGATGCCTCCGCGATTAAAGAACCACCCCAATCTTGGAAAATTTTTTATGACAAAAAATATCAAAATAAAATTTCGATTAATGACTATGCTATTTTTTTAGCCGATATTGCCCTCTGGAATGGTCGTAAAACGGATCTCTTTCAACTCACTCAGGCCGACTTACAAAAACTGAAACCTCACCTCATGGCTCTGCGCCCACAAATTCGCAAATTCTGGACAAGTCAAGGCGAACTTTCTCAACTTTTTCTTAACAAAGAAATCGCTATGGCTTGGGGCTGGGCAGTCACAGTGGCTCAACTTAAAAAAGCAGGTTTTCCTGTGGGCGCCACAATTCCTGAAGAAGGCACCACCGGATGGTCCGATTCTTGGATGATTATAAAAGGTTCGCCCCACACGAAAATTGCGCACCAATTCATGAATTACATGCTCGAAGGTGAGCCTCAGAAAAAACTTGTGGAAGTTTCTCAATACTGGCCTGTTTCCAAAGCTATTGTGCCGTTGCTTTCGACTCAAGAAAAAGCCGACTACCATATCAACGATATGGAAAGCTACCGCAATAAAATCTATTTTTGGGAAACAGTCAAAAATTATGATGAGTGGACCGCGCTTTGGAACGAATTTCGCGGTCAATAATCTTTCTTAAATTCTCGTAAAAGCATGGTTAAAGCGGAAATTGTAAAACGGCCGCGAGATGCTTCCTTCTGGATCACTTTCTCTCCTGCATTTTCCTGGTTAGCTTTCTTTTACCTTATTCCTCTTCTGTTGCTTTTGGTGTATGCTTTTTTGCATCATGATTACGTGCGAGTGGTGCGCACTTTTACTTTAGAAAATTTTATCGAAATTTTTTCCAATCCCGGCTATCGCAACACACTTTTTCGCACGTTTCGGATTGCTACTTTAGTCACTCTAATCAATGCAATAATTGCACTACCCGCAGCATATTTTATCGCGCTTTACACGGGCCGTTTCAAAAATATCGCAATGATTTTGCTCTTACTACCTTTGTGGTCTAGTTATCTTGTTCGCATTTTTGCATGGCGCATTATTTTAGGTTATAATGGCGTGCTCAATAGTTTTCTTACCCAATTTCATTTTCTCCAAGAACCCACCACACTTTTTCTCTATAACCAATTCTCCATGACACTAACGCTCTGTTATATTTGGCTCCCATTTATGGCTTTGCCTTTAATTGGCGCATTTGAACGATTACCTAAACGCCTTTTGGAGGCAGCTGCCGATTTGGGCGCGTCAGGTTGGATAGCATTACGACGCGTGATTCTCCCCTTAATTTTACCTGGTCTTTTAGCTGGCGGTCTTTCCGTCTTCAGTTTAACGATTGGTGATTACATTACTCCTTTGATGGTCGGCGGTGCAGGCGATATCCTTGCAGGGAACATTGTTGCTTCACAATTCGGTGTTGCCGATAATTGGCCTTTGGGCGCAGCTTTTGCAACGGTTTTATTAATTATTTTATTTTTTCTCATGAGTTTTCTTTCCAAAAAAGGAGCACTCGAAAATTTATGAAATGGGTTTTGGGTTTTTATACCACGTTGGTTTACCTTTTCATGTATTTGCCTATTGCAGTGATTATTCTTTTTAGTTTTAGCCAAAGCGAAATTCTTTCCCTTCCGATTTCCGGCTGGACCTTTAACTGGTATCACGAAGCCTTGCAGGATGATCGATTAAAAGCGGGACTCGCGAATAGTTTAAAAATTGCTTTCACCGCAACCGCATTAGCCTCAATCCTTGGCACTTTAGGGGCATTAGCAGTTCAGCGTTACCCATTCTTCGGGCGAACCGCATTTCGTGCCACAGTTATTTTACCCATTTTATTACCAGGCATTATCACAGGCGTAGCCATGTTAAGTTTTTTTGCTACCATTGGTCTTCCTTTGGGTCTGATGACCGTGATTATTGGACACACCACTTTCGGATTTCCAATAGTTTTTAATACAGTTGCTTCACGTCTTGCACGTTTACCTAAAAACTTGGAGGAAGCTGCTGCAGATCTCGGCGCTAATCCGCGCCAAACTTTTCAAAAAGTGCTTTTCCCTTCGATGCGATCCGCCATCATTGCCGGAGCCCTTTTGGCTTTCACTTTAAGTTTTGATGAAATTATCGTAACGCTTTTTCTTACTGGTCAACAAAACACCCTTCCTACTGAAATTTGGGCACGATTACGCTTCGGTATGACGCCAGAAATTAATGCTACCGTTACCATGATTTTGATCCTTTCTTGTGCTCTAGTCATTTTCAGTCAACGTTTTTCTAAAGAATAATTATGTCTCTAGATTCTAGCACCATTTCACTTCGCAACGTAAAAAAATTTTACGCAAACACGCGTGGTGCGGATAATATCAATCTCGAAATTAAATCTGGCGAATTTTTCACGCTTCTAGGTGCATCTGGTTCAGGAAAAACAACTTTACTCAGACTCATCGGAGGTTTTGAAAAGCCCGATGATGGAGAAATTTGGATTGGGAAAAAAAATGTGACGCGATTTCCGGCTTATCGACGCAATGTTCATACTGTTTTTCAAGATTATGCGCTTTTTCCTCATCTCACCGTCCGCGATAATGTTGCTTTTGCCCTCGATATCAAACGCTTTAGCGTCGCTGAACAAAAACAAAAAGTGGATGAAGCCTTACAATTAGTGGGCCTGAGCACTTTTGCTCAACGCAAACCGTCTCAACTTTCCGGAGGTCAACAACAACGCGTGGCTTTAGCTCGGGCTATTGTCGATCGTCCAGCCGTTTTACTTTTAGATGAACCACTTTCAGCATTGGATGCCAAAATACGTCAGGAATTGCGAGAAAACCTTAAACAACTTCAGCGTGAAACACGCATCACTTTTCTTTACGTAACTCACGACCAAGAAGAAGCGCTCGTGCTTTCCGACCGACTGGCGGTTATGCAAAACGGTTTTCTTTTGCAAGTTGGAACGCCAGTAGAAATTTATGAGCAGCCCGCCAACGCTTATGTAGCTAAATTTATTGGAAAAACTAATTTTATCACAGGCAAACTAAAAAAAATTCAAAACTTCTACGGAACCGTTCAAACGGATTCTTTAAATTTTCAAGGTCATTTGACTACCGCCATGCCTTTAGAAACTCCAGCACAATTGATGGTTCGACCTGAAAACATTCAGATTACTTCTCAAGAATCTCCTAACTCATTATCCGGCCAAATCATTCAATCCCATTATCTCGGAGCTACTACAGAATATTTAATTAAAACCTCACTAGGACTTTTTCGGGTTTTAGAAATTCGTCAACGTGGCGCAATACTTCATGCCGAAAAAGCAAATGTTTTCATTTCTTGGAATTCTGACAATGCCAGAATTTATCTTTTGGAGAACTCATAATTGGGCTAATTTAACTGAATAAATATCCTTTTCCTGACGAATTTCCTTGAGCGCTTCTTCAGATGGTGCGCTATCGAGTTGCAAAATGGTTAACGCACGGCCGCCGGGTTTGTTTCGGCTGAGGGCCATATTGGCGATGTTGACATGATATTTACCCATTAACGTTCCGATCCATCCAACAATGCCAGGTCGATCCTTGTTTTCCATGAAGAAAAGAACTCCATCCGTACCACTTTCAATCGCGCCGTCATTAAAACGAACCAGACGCGGATTTTGCCCGAAAAAGGTAGCCGCTACAGAAACCGCTTCTTCACCCGTTCGCGCTTCCACCTCTACTAGTTCAGCATAATCACAAGCTTCATGCGCTTTAATCTCGTTAAATTTCAATCCTAAGGTTTGTGCAAATTTCGTGACATTAATTTGATTCATTTCACTCCCCGCAGCCTGCTTAAGAAAACCTTCCAATATCGCACGTGTCACAGGAGCTACCGTATAATCGGTAATGGGACCATAATAGCGAATGGTTAATTGTTCCGCGCGTTTCGGTCCGACCTGGGAGAGCAGAGAACCTAATTTTCTTCCAAGCAATAAATAAGGTCGCAACACCTCCATCGTTTTGGCGTCGACACTAGGAAGATTTACGGAATTTCGCACAACACCGTTCAATAAAAAATCGGTAATTTGCTCAGCAATTTCAACACCCACATTTTCCTGCGCTTCGGCTGTGGAAGCTCCCAGATGCGGGGAAAGAATGAGATTAGGAATTTCTCGTAATGGCCAATCGCCAGGAGGCGGTTCCACTTCGTAAACATCCAATGCGGCCCCCCCCACTTGCCCATTCTTGAGCGCCTCTGCTAAAGCTTCTTCCTCAACCAATCCACCGCGCGCGCAGTTCACGATGCGCACACCTTTTTTACAAAGAGTCAAAGTTTTTGCATTTAAAATATTTTTGGTCTCAGGCGTTAAAGGAGAATGTAAAGTAATAAAATCGGCTTCCGGCAAAAGTTGCTCCACTTTTTCGCAAAGCTCAACCTGCAAACTTTTCGCCCGGCTCAGTGACATATAAGGATCAAACACTTTCACGCGCATACCCAAAGCAATCGCGCGTCGGGCAACCTCACCGCCAATGCGTCCCATGCCGATAATCCCTAGCGTTTTACCGTAGAGTTCCGTGCCTTGAAATGATTTGCGATCCCACTTGCCCGCTTTCATCGACGCATGGGCTTGAGGAATATGTCGCGCTAAAGAAAAAAGTAACGAAAGCGCATGTTCCGCCGTTGAAATCGTATTACCCCCTGGCGTGTTCATAACCAACATGCCCCGCTCAGTCGCCGCATCGACGTCGACATTATCCACGCCTACCCCCGCGCGCCCAATCACTTTTAATTTAGGCGTTTTTTTAAGAAAATCCGCATTCACTTGCGTCGCACTGCGAACAATTAACCCATCCATTTCAGCAAGAACACCAGTAAGCTTTTCAGCCGAAACATTTTTCGCTTCAATGACTTCAATTTGGCCGCTTTGTTTCAAAACTTCCAAACCGCGTTCAGAAACGGGTTCTGCCACAAAAACACGATAAGGTGCCGTCATAAAATGCTTAACGCTTCCAATCGAGCGCGCCTTTTTTTAATTCATACAAAAAGCCAACCAACAAAACGCCCTGGAATAACAGCATGGCTCCGAGCACGCTCCAAATCTCGGTTGTCATCTCTTTAAAAACCAGCGCCCACGGATAAAGAAAAACAATTTCAATATCAAAAACAATAAAAAGCATCGCCACCAAATAAAATTTTACAGAAAAACGGGGATTGGATGGACTAATGGGATTCATGCCGCACTCGTAAGGCATGTCTTTGGCTTGGGTGTGTTTAATTTTTTTGCCTAATAGAAGCGGTGCCACTAATGCGCCACCAGCAAAAGCAATCGCAACAAAAATTTGAATCAGAAGCGGAAAATAGTCGCTAACCATGAATTTATCGCACTACTAAGACAGGACATGGGGCGTGACGAATCACGCGTTCCGCCGTGCTACCTAGCAGCACATGCTTCAACCCAGAAAAACCGTGTGTAGAAATCACAATAAGATCAGCATTTTTCTTTTTTGCCGCGCGACAAATCAGATCGAAAGGATTGCCAGTATCCAATATAATTTCCGAACGAACCGATGCAGGAATTTTATTTTGAATTTTTTTCAAACTTTTCTTCGCTTCATCTTGCAAACGTTGATACCAATCAATCGCGGTAAACTGTTCGGCGCCTGCCACCATGGTAAACGTCACCACATGGATCAAAATCAAGGAAGCCTTCGATTGCTGAGCCAAAGCTATTGCGCGATTTAACGCTTTTTGTGAAGTGGGCGAAAAGTCTAAGGGAACTAAAATTTTATTAAATTGAGCAGGGTTTTTCATAGACATATTCTCTATTTACTCCTTTCCAGTCGCTCCACAAGTTTTTTTGATTATCTTATTCGATTTAAACCACTAAATTCACGAGTTTGCCTCGCACAATAATCCATTTTTTAATCAGCTGACCCCCTAATATTTTTTTGATGGATTCCGAATCCAAAACCGTTTGTTTTAATTTTTCTTCGTCAAGAGAAACAGCTACTGTCAACTTTGCTCGCACTTTCCCATTGATTTGCACGACCATTTCCACTTCGTCTTCCACCAGAAATTGGGCATCAAATTGCGGCCAACTTTCATAAGCCAAAGTTTTCGAATGTCCTAATAACACCCATAATTCTTCCGCTAAATGAGGCGCTAAAGGCGCTAGCAACTTCACAAAAATTTCTGCGCTTTCCTTAGTTAAAAACTGAGCGCCTGCCACCCTTTTCATCGTTTCATTTACCCATTCCATGAGTGCGGAAATCGCGGTGTTAAATCGCATATTCTCGATATCTTCAGTCACTCTTTTTATGGTTTGATGCAAAAGTTTATTGGCTTCAAGCGAGGGCACTCCATCTTGAATCGATCCAGCCAACTTATACGCGTCTTCTTTTTCCTCCACAAACAAACGCCACACGCGCGCCAAAAAATTATACACACCGCGAATACCTTGCATCGACCATGGTTTGCTTTGTTCCAAAGGCCCCATAAACATTTCATAAAGTCGGAAACTATCCGCGCCAAACTCTGCCACCACGTCGTCGGGATTAATCACATTACCGCGACTCTTCGACATTTTTTGTCCATCTTCGCCTAAAATTAATCCTTGGTTAATCAAACGATGAAACGGTTCCGGTGTAGAAACGTGTCCCAAATCAAATAGCACCTTATGCCAAAACCGCGCATAAAGCAGATGCAAAACTGCATGCTCAGCCCCCCCAATATAAAGATCGACCCCATGTTTCCCCATCCAATATTCTTCTTTTACTGGCTGACAAAATGTCGTGTCATTTTTCGGATCGATATAACGTAAATAATACCAACACGAACCTGCCCAATTCGGCATCACATTGGTTTCGCGCTTCCCGCCATTCGACAGATTCACCCAATCATTTGCTCGTGTCAGCGGCGGCTTTCCATCTGGCGTAGGTTTAAAATCGGTCAAATCGGGAGGCAAAACAGGCAAATCTGTTTCCGCAACCGGCTCATGATTTTCTCCGCGCCACACAATCGGAAAGGGCTCACCCCAATAAAGTTGTCGCGAAAAAAGCCAATCGCGCAATTTGTAATTCACTTTTTTCTTTCCGAAACTTTTTTCTTCAAGCCATTGAGTTATTTTCTTTTTAAATTCTGCGGTGGATAAACCATTAAATTCTCCTGAATGAATCGCTTGTCCATCACCCGTGTAACATTTTTCGTTATAGTTAGTCGGAGCTTTGACGACTTGAACTACAGGCAAATGAAATCGAGTGGCAAATTGGTGATCTCGCTCATCATGCGCTGGCACGGCCATAATTGCGCCAGTGCCATAAGTTGCGAGTACATAATCGGCAATCCAAATCGGAATTTTTGCTTTAGGATCATCAGCCGAATAAACCGGATTGAACGCGTAAGCTCCGGTAAACACACCCGTTTTTTCTTTTGCTAAATCCGTGCGTTCTAAATCACTTTTTTGCGAGGCGATTCGACAATAATTTTCTACCGCCTTCTTTTGATCCGATGTTGTGATTTGCGAAACCAAAGAATGTTCGGGAGCCAAAACAAGATAAGTCGCGCCAAATAATGTGTCGGGTCGGGTCGTAAATACAGTAATGGCTTCACCGGATTCCGTTTTAAAAACTACTTCAGCGCCTTCGCTTCGCCCAATCCAGTTGCGTTGCATTTCTTTGATATTTTCCGGCCACTCGACCAATTCCAAATCATTCAATAAACGTTCAGCATAAGCTGTGATTTTGAGCATCCACTGTCGCAATATTCTTTTTTCTACTGGATGATTGCCTCGTTCCGATCGTGGTCCTTCGGGGGTTTGAATAATTTCTTCATTCGAAAGTCCCGTGCCCATCGCAGGACAAAACCACACCGGCGCATCCGCCACGTAAGCCAAACCCTTTTTATAAAGTTGAAGAAAAATCCATTGCGTCCATTTAAAGTAATGCGAATCGGTCGTGTTGATTTCACGATCCCAATCGTAAGAAAAACCAAGAGATTGAATTTGTCGCTTGAACGTTGCGACATTCCGTTCAGTCGCCTCACGCGGATGCACACCCGTTTGAATCGCGTAACGCTCCGTGGGCAAGCCAAACGCATCCCAACCAATTGGATGCAAAACATTAAAACCCTGCATGCGTTTGTAGCGCGCTAAAATATCCGTCGCGGTATAACCTTCAGGATGCCCCACATGCAAACCAGCGCCCGAAGGATAAGGAAACATATCTAAAATATAATATTTCGGTTTTTCACTGCCCGGCTCACCCGGATCCACCGCGCGAAAGGTTTTATTATCTAGCCAATAGTGTTGCCATTTAGGTTCGATCTGATGAAAAGGATAAGCTTTTCGCTGGGTGGTTCGAATGGTTTCCATAATTTATGACACAGCAGGCTAATTTCTTTAAATAATTAGCCAAGGATTTTATCACCACAACTCCACCGGTCCCGCGGGTACGGGAATGTGATCCCGTTTCAAAACCGGCTTTTCCGATTCTAAAAATGAAGAAGACAGTGATCGCGGCTGAAACGGGGGTAATAAATTGCCAGAATCATCCAAAAACTGTTTTCGCCATTGTTGATAAACAAAAAGAATTTCTTCTAGCTCTTCGTGCGAACTTAAACGGGTAATGCGCTCGTTAAATAGTGCGTTAGGTCCAAACTGTTTGGCATACCACGGTCCCACTTTTCGAAACATTTTGCATCCCAATTCCTCTCCAAAAAATGCCACCATCAAATCCAAATGGCGCCGAACAATTTTAATGCGCTCATCAAAACTTTTTTCCGCAGGCTCTTGCCCTGTTTCAAAATAAAATTGAATGTCTCGAAAAATCCAAGGGTTATAAAAAGCGCCGCGACCAATGCTAATCCCTGTGCAACCTGTCGTCCCCACCATTTTTTTAGCAGCTTCCGGTGTTGTCACATCACCATTGCCAATCACCGGAATTTCCGGCACAGCTTCCACAACACGACGAATCCCATCTAAATTAACTCTACCTTTAAAACCTTGCTCTCGCGTACGACCATGCACAAAAATCGCTGCGACTCCTACATCCGCCAAGGCTTTCGCTAAATCCGGTGCGGTAATGGATTCCTCATCCCAACCCAGACGCATTTTGCAAGTAACAGGAATTTTAACAGCCCCTACCATTTGCCCCACTAGCTCTGCAGTGGCATGATAATCTCGCATCATCGAAGAACCGCCACCCGTTTTACAGACTTTATTAACAGGACAACCCATGTTCACATCCACCGAATGGATTCCGATCGATTCCAAGTAAATCGCCGCATCGCGCATTTCTTCCACAACCGAACCAAAAAGCTGAACGGCCAAAGGTTTATCTTCCATGCAACTTTCAATATACTTAAAAGCTCTAGGATTTTTTTCTAGAAGCGAGCGCGCATTGACTAACTCTGTCGTGCAAAGACCTACGCCGCCAATTTCGCGAATGATTCGTCGAAACGGCAAATTCGTATAACCCGCCAAGGGCGATAGAAAAAAAGCGCTTTCTAATTTTAAATTACCCAACTGCATTTTATTAAAATCTTAAAAGGGCCAATATTTTACCAACTCTTCCCAACCGAGTTTTCCTAAATTAACCCAAAAAATAATATAGCCAATCCCCAACAAAGTCACAAAAAAACCTGCCAAGGTAAAAATGCCATCCCTTTCTACTCGCCCTAAAGTTAGTAAAATAATGGCCAGAGCGGGAATCGTATTCGTAAAAGGAACGGGCAAAGGCAAACAAAGCATGAGCCCATTAAAAGCAATGACTATACCGATAATTCGAGCTAGCCCGAGATAACGCATCCAACGCAGCCGCGGTTTCACCATCTTTTCCAAAAAAGTAGCGACTCGAATTGCTCTGCTGACGATTTTTTCCAAAGTGGCATAAGAAATGTAAGCACGTTGCACTCGTTGCGGCAACCAAGGTCGTTTGCCTAAAGCCATACGAAATCCCAAAAATGCAATCGCCAACCCAAACGGAGTGGATAATCCCGGAATAGAAATCGGCACCGTAAAAGGCAGCGCGAATAAGATAATCAACAGCGCAAAACCACGACCTTTCAAAATTTGCCGCAATTGTCCAACGGTTAGTGGTTGGCCTTCAGCTTTTTCTAGAATTTTTTTTAAATCGCGACTGAGTCTACCCTCTCTGATGATTGTTTTTGAAAAAGGCATGAGATATCTCAATCGCGCTTCTTATTTTCTATCCAACGCGAAACAAACACCGAAGTCACGACAGCAGTAATTAAAACCGCACCAATCACACTTAAAGAAATAATGGTGGGAATCTCATAAAAATCAGCAATTAACATTTTAACTCCCACAAAACTCAAAACCACTGCCAAACCTGCTTTTAAGAAAATGAATTTCTGCATAAAGCTCGCCAGCAAGAAATAAAGTGAGCGCAACCCTAAAACGGCGCAAACATTGGATGTGTAAACAATAAATGGATCTTTCGTAATCGAAAAAATTGCAGGAATCGAATCCAAAGCAAAAATCAAATCAGTCGATTCTACCATGATCAAAACCAACATTAATGGAGTAAAAAATCGTTGACCATTTTTATGAACAACAAAATGTTTTCCCTCATAAGTATTAGTGAATGGAAAAACTTTTTTTGCCCAACGAAAAATCCAAATATTTTCCAAGTGCGCATCATCATCTTCCTTTTGAAAAAACATACGTAATCCCGTAATCACTAAAAACGCACCAAAAACATACATCACCCAATGAAATCGTTGAACCAGCACCACGCCCACCCCGATCATAATCCCACGCATAATCAAGGCCCCTAAGACACCCCAAAATAAAACAGTATGCTGATACTCCCGTGGAACTTTAAAATGTGTAAAAATGAGAACAAAAATAAAAATATTATCTACACTCAAGGAATATTCAATCAGGTAACCCGTAAAAAATTCCAAACCTTTGTCTGCTCCTTTCCAATGCCAGACAAAAGCGCAAAACGCCATAGAAAGCGCGATCCAAACAATACTCCACAGCAAAGACTCGCGGAAACTTACTTCATGCGCGCTCCGATGAAAAACAAAAAGATCCAACAAAAGTAAAATTAATATTCCAGCGTTGAACGCAATCCAAAAACTAAGGGGAGTTTCCATAGAGCAAGCATGTTACGCTAGCACAAAAAAATAAAACTACCAGCGCTATGCGTAAATCTCACTTTATCCACCATGGCGGATCGATCTTTGACCGACCCCCTTTACACTTTACCCATCACGTATGACTCGTTATTCTAGAATTAAGCGCCCATAGCTCAGGGGACTAGAGCAGCTGCCTTCTAAGCAGCGGGTCGATGGTTCGAATCCATCTGGGCGCGATTTCTTTTACGAGGTAGATTCCATAAGTTTGCTGAAATTTACTTGAACTTAAGGCCGTTTTGGTTACATGATTTTGGTTACATGTATGAAACGCATTAGAGACAAAGAAATAGCCGGACTTTACCAAAGAGGTAAGAATCTTAATTACACGTGGAAATATCGTGTTAATGGCCGCCAAAAATATTTGGCCACTCAAACCAATGATCTGGCTAAGGCGATTGAAATAGTTAGAGCATTCAAAGCCAGTCCATTTAAAGAAGCTGACAACGATTTCATTCAAGCTATTGAAAAGTTTATTAATTACAAAAAAGAAACTGTTAACTATTCCGACAATTCTGAACGCTGGGCGAGAAGCTCGCTTAAGAGTTTTGGAAACTTTTCTAAAAACGTTGATCCAAGTTTGGTTAATCCAGTTTTGATAAAAAAGTTTAAAGCGCATCTTGCTGGTAAAGTTGGAACAACCTCTGCCGACATTTGTCTTAGGGCTGTTAAATCTTTTTTTACTTGGTGTGTTAAAGTAGAAAAAATTTGTATAAACAGCCCGTTTGAAGGAATTAAAATTGGCTCTGGTTCCAAAAGCGCCAGAATTTCTTATTGCTCCAGAAAAACGAGGGATTTTATTTACGATAATTCTCCCAATGATGATCTTACCTTTATTCTTTTTTGTGGCTTCGATACTGGATTCAGAAAAGAGGAAATTATTTGTGCTAGGAGGGACTGGTTTTTTCTTGATGAGAAAATCCCCTATGTGAAAGTCAAGCAGGCACTTGCCCCGCCTAGACTTAGAAAAGGAGAAAAACCTTTTAGAATTAAAAATAAAAAAGAAAGAATAGTTCCTCTGACTAAAAAGTTTACTAATTTTCTCAAAAAATATCTTAAGAAACATAATCCTCTTGATTTTGCTTTGCAGCCAAAGGTTGGTTATGGTGAAGCTGTTTATCGCTATGATTTTAGGAGACCTTTTGAAGAATATATTAAATCTACTTGCTTGAAAGATTCCGAAGGAGAAAAAATTACTACGCATACTATGAGACACACTTTTGCTAGTCTTTTGCTTTCTCACGAAAAGGTATCTCTCTTTGACGTAGCTAAATACCTGGGCGACACGGTCAATGTTGCAGAAACTAATTATGCACACTTTATTCCAGCCAAAAACAAGACCGAGTATTTGCATAAAAAATAATTTTACTTTTTAATTTCCCAGTTTTTCTCTTTCGCAATGTCGATATATTCATCGAGATCGTTCTTATCGTAGCAAATGTATCCCCTGCGTTCTTTAGCTGGTTTTAATCCCATCTTGCACAACTCTTTAAGATTTGTCCCGCCAGCCACATATAGCTCGGCATCTTCGTTGGCAAGAAGCCTAGGGCCTAGTGCTGCTACTTTTAATAATTTTGCAAGTGTCATATTTTTATACCTCCACTAATTTCTTATTAAACTCCATCTCCTCCTGACACTCCTCTAGCGTCATTTCTTCAATACCAACAAGCTCTCCAGTATCATTTCGATAAATAGATTTCTTTTGAAGAAACGGCTCGTGGAATTTTACCGCACACTCAATTTCCCGATCCTCAACCTTGCAAATAATTAAATCAGAAAGTTCCGTTGACCTTTTTTCCAGTTGTTTAATTTGCTTGGAATATTTCTTAAGAAGTTCTTTTTTAATAAACTTCATTTTTTGGAGTTCGTTTCTGCAAGAAGAAATTTCTTCTGCGGCTCTGATGAGGTCTTTGTTACTTAAACGACACTCCAGAAAGCGTTTTTCGATTTTGGTTTTCATTTTAGAATGGGATATCATCTAACTCTTCTTCTTTTGCTGGATTGGTTGATTTATTATCCTGTGCAGTGACGATATAATCTACGACATGGTTGCGCTCTTCGCCTGTTTCCTCATTTGTTTCGATTCCGATTTTTACGTAACCAGTTCTGCCTTGATAGGCATTCTCATTCGGATTAATTTCGCCAGCTTCGTATGAGGATGAAAGCCCAGCGGTATCGCAAAAATGTTTTAGCTTCCACTCACTAAACCATTCAGCAAAGTAGTCATAAACGTGTTTATCAAAATCGGGCCCATGCACATTTAGTTTTAGTTTTACCATTTCTTTGCCAGCATTCTTTTTAGATTTTGAAAACTGGATATCAGATTCTAAAACGGTGAATGGATATGTTCCTGATGGCAACGGTTTGAATCCGCCGCTAATTTCGCTTTCTTTTTTGGGTGTGAATTTCATAGATTATTTAATTTTAGATTTTAATGATTCGATGATTTTATTTGCTTGTTCGGTGTTAAACTCACTGAAATTTTCTGCGTTAGCTTTTTCAAGCCACTTTTCAGTGGTTTCTTTGTCAATTTTTAATAGATCAACAAGACGAATGATTTCGGCTACTTGCTCGGCGCTAGCCAAGACAATTTGTGACACATCCTTTTCGATAATGTCTTTTCCGTAACGCTCGGCAAATTCTGGGTAATCCAATTTAAACTGCTCTGCTTCTGGAAACCCAATCAATCTTGACTTCTTTATCGTGGCTAAACGCTGTGGCCCGCGTTTGCTTATCTGCAAGGCAAGATCAAGCTCGTAAATTAACTTGTCGTATGTGTCGGCAACCTTTCCAACCTCAACGCGCTGTCCGCTTCCGTCTTGTCCCCACTCCGCTTTTTCGTGAGCAACAAAAATAACATTCATATCTAGGCGGTGCACCGCCGCGATTAATCGTCTCATAAATTGGATAGCTGGTTTTTTATCAGCGCCGAAAGCATTCTTATCTCCTAACCGCTCTCCTTCATTGGCGATAGATGTCAGGAACGGCTTTGTGATTGAGTCAACAACAACAGTCTTATATTGGTGTTTCTCAGTTGAAAGTGCCTTAAACTGTTCAATGATCGTGTTAAAGTCATTTGCACCCTCCTCCGGCCCCAAGTAGCTGCCTCCAGATCTTTTTAGTCGTTCCATGTAGTGAGCGCGCGAGGCTCCACCTTCTGTATCAATGTAGTAAACCAAGGGGAACGATAGGCTAAACCAAGTTTTGCCTACTCCGCTTGGCCCATATATAACCATTTGCGGCTTGCGCGGTTCTGCCGTCTGTGGATTTTTTGCTTTCAGTTTTGACATATTTCTCCTGGTTTTTTGTTTTTTTAACTATGACATCTCAATATAATCATTATTTCTTCCGTCTACGTATCTTTGAAATTGAATTTCCAAGCAAGCCGCTTGAATGGCGTCTTCCTCTTTTATATATTTAATCCGAATTGGTTTCCCCTTTTTGTTGTAGAGAGCCAAAATTTCAAAATCCATTAATTGCTCTTCACCCAACAATTTGTCGGGGTTGTCGCTAAATTCTATACGAACTTCGCAATCTAATATTTCGCCAAGTTTTTCGCTGTAGACTTCAACGGTGAGTTTCATAATTTTGTTATTAATTGACCAATAATTAATCCGATAACAAAGATTGCTACAGCCCTTAGTTTTCTTCTTCGAGAATTCCTAAGTAGGATAAATTCATTCATGCCAAAGAGTGTTAATGGAAATTTAATTCTCATAATTTTCTCCAAAGCAACAAGGCCGAGAGCAAATGCCAAGGAACGGGCGATCCAATATCCGCCCCCGGCCTTCGTTGCGAGTGTCTAGTAACTGTTTGGTGTTGCCCGCTCATATTCTCTTCTTGGCTAGAGTTTCCTTTTCCCCTGCTTGGAATGCAAAATTGGGTGTCTAACACCTCGGCACAAAAAAATTTTCAATATTTCTGTCACTGTCTTTTTTTCCTTATTTGCAATTTTTTTTATTGATGCTCCAAGATCACGATTTACCCAAGCGGAGATATGATCTTGTTTTCTCATGCGTTAAGTAACCTAGCAGGTGTTAGACACCTCGTCAACAAAAAAAATAAAAATTATTTTTCGTGAGGGAGTTTTTTTGTTTTTTCATAAATTTTAACCTCCTTTTTTAGAATAGACTCAATGATTTCTGTCAAAGATTTGCTTTCCGTGCGAGCAATTAATTCAATTTCTTTTTTCAATTTTTTAGGAATATACCCTCCGATTTGAACTTTTTCTCGTGAACGTTGATTCGGCATATGGGTGTATAACACCGCTTTGATAAAAAGTCAAATAATTTTCAAGAAAAATTACTATGATTTCAGAAATAGTTTTATTGTTAGCTTCCGCAATTTTTTCAATATCCAAAAAAGTTTTTTTTGGAATTTTTATGTCACTTATTACTTCCATGTCGTAAATTTTTTTCAAAAAATAAACTTTTTTGTTTTTTATCAAAGCAAAAAAAGGTAGACCTCTGAAATATTTAACATTCAAACTCTTACATTGAAAGGTCTACCTTTTTAGGTTAAATTTATTTGGGTGATCTTACATGAAGCGGGACAAAACAATCTCTTTTAAAAGTTATAAAGAACTAGATAGGCTTCTCAAGGTTTTGGCCAAAATCCAGAAATTAACCCTTAGTACATGGTTAGAAAAAAAAATTATTGAAGTCCTTAGTTTTGGCAGTAATACTATAGCCCCAGTGGAATCTGGATTTCAAAATTTATGGTTAAATCCAAAAGGCAAGGTTTATCATGTTCCATCTATGGGTCATGGTATTTATTCTATAAAACTTTGTAATTGTTCTCCTTTTGATTTGATTAATAAAAGAGGCTGGTGCGCATTAGCCTTTAACCAGTGGTTTTTCTCAAAGAAGATTACAAAAGCACAATTTAATTTCATAACGGATTGGTGCACCACCAATAAGGTTGATTTACCCAAAGACATCCCATTAGCAGACAATGCCAATCTACGATCCTAAAACCGCTCGCAAACATTTTATCGAGGATGTGCTGAATAATCAACCAGCACGTCATGATCTGCCTGTAGTTCATAGGACATTTTGGGGGACTCCATCCTCAATGGAGTTAAACGCGCAAGCGCTTATTGGGGTGCGCCCACACCCGGATCAATGGGTTTTCTGGTGGCTAAATTTAGTTGGTGAAATGGAGCCGGATGAAAACTATTCACCAAAAAATTTAAAGAATCTAAATATTATGTGTCCCCAATGTGGTAACGAGATTTATTTGTGATGAATAATATAATATATTAATTCAATAACATTCACCTCAAAAAATATTTTCATTTTTTTCTTTAGACTCTTCTTGAGAAAGAAGGTAACGCAAAAAATCTGAAAAATTATCAAAGCCCAACTGCTTGGCACGTTTCAATGCCCACTCCAACTGTTTCTTGTGGATTTTGATTGTTTTTTGCTTTTTATTGACGTCAGGTCGATTTGGCATAAATTTAAGCATTACAATGTAAATTATGGTATTGCCCGTCAAGACACTTTTAAATTTCCATAGTTGCCTTTTAACTAAAAGCTGTTAGCCTTGATTTTATGATGAAAACAAAATTAAAATTATTTTTAATTGGACTGTTTTTTTCTTTTGTGTTCGCCGGACTGTCTGAGTCCATACCGAAATCTGAGCCAAAGCGGATCTATGAAGGAGTCAGTTTTAGCACTAACATTAGCGGATTAGCGCCGAGAGAGATTTATAGTGCAAGCAGAATTTATGTTCATGTAATATCTAACGATCAAGTGATTGCCTTTGTCACCAAGGGAGGAAGCATTGATAGCGGAGACACTTATTATAGGCTTACTGGAACACTTCAAAAAGGAACTCTGACGCTATCCGGTAAAGAGGAATATAGTTTCATTGATCCACAAACTAACACAGTAGTAGTTACTACCTTACTAACTGGCAGCGGGAAGATTTCTAAAAAAGAAAACATGGTAAATTGCTCAATCAGTTCACCATCCGAGAAACTTGATTTCACATTTTACTTAAGTCGAATCAAATAAGTTAATTGCTTCGAATTCGAGGTTATTGATTTAAAGCTTCCATTCTTCGCCTAAATTCTCTGTCCAACATTTGCACTGCGGTTGAATATGATATTCCAGGATTTCTGGCGATAATTTGGTCGATCATTCTTGCACGAGAAATTTCGTTTGGCGAGATCGTGCCAGCTCCTCGAATTCCCACGGAACGCTCAAGCTGTTTTCTTTCCATGAGTCTGTCAACCTCTTTTGTTCGAGGCATGGTTGGGAAGGTTCGTGCTAATTCCTCTCTTTGTCGTGCAGTAACCTTTGTTCCTAGTCGCAATGGATCGACGGGGGTTTGTCTTTCTTGAACAATCTCAGTAATTCGAGGCAGGGCAACTTTTGCCTTAAAATAAGGGTCTTGATTTTCACGTTCGAGTAGTGCCGTTCGAACATCTTCAACCTTGCCGTCTTGAAGAAGGTCGGCCATATCTCGATAAAAGCTTTGCAGTTGACGAGATTGAATTTTCTCGGATCGCTTCTGTAATCGGATCTGTTCTTTTTTAGCTGATATTTCTCTTGGGCGAAAACCTAAAGCTAACAAAATTTTATCTGCATCAGACACTTCCAGAACTTTTTTCCCTGCACCATCCACCAACGACCAATCGTTGCGAGCCATTCCTATTGCTTGACGAAAGGCGTTTGGAACCACTTTTTGAAACGCATCCAAGTAATTCCCTTGAGCGCCTTGGCTCACGGCGCCGAACCAATCTCCAATCATGGAACCCGCTGGACCAAAAGCCGCCTCTGGGGTAATGCCATTCATATTATCAATGCCCAAAACGTTTCCCAGCCCGAAGCGACCTGAAACATCAATACCGGTCAAGGCTGTAAGCGGCCCCTTTAAAGCCATGTCAGCCAAGAAATTCCCCATCTCATCGTCCTCACCAGCTAGAGACGCCACCATCTTGCGCATGTCTTCTTCTAAATTAAGATTTGGGAAAATCTGTTGCAGGACACCGATAGCCGCTCCTGCTCCAGGCAGTCCCAGCGCACCAGCCATGACAGCTTGTGTTGCCAGCATCTGACCTAACGCCTTACGAGAATTTTTAACTTGCTCTGCTGATAGCTCAGGATTTCTTCCTAAACTGTCAGACAACATTCTTCCCATCATGGAGAACATCGAAACGGTGTAATGTTGCAGAGAGTAAAGAACGCCAACAGGCGATGACGCTTTACCAAGATGACTAAAGAAAAGAGGCCGTCCTGCCTGCCCTCCAGCAAACATGGTTGCCCGAACTGTGCGCACGCCGTAATCGTAAGCCTCTGCGCTATCCATTCCCCTTGATCTAGCAAGCTTATATCCAGCAGTAAAAGCCAGGCGCGAGTTTATATTGGAAGCTTGAGAATAAAGAAAGCGCGCGCCCTTGGCGTAAGCATAAAACGGACTAGCCAACATATCACCAACCTTATAAAGACCTTTACGATCTTCTCCAAGTCGACGAATATTCATTAATGTTGCATCGTTTCCAAGTTCGTTAAATTGCTCTAAAATTCCAGTGCTAATTTCTTTAGTTTCCTCCGCTCGTTTCCAAGCCTCAGCCAGTTCGGCATCTACCTTTTTACCTGTCGACCATTTGGCGATTTCTGCAGCAGCATCTTTCATTAAGCGATAGCTACCGCCAATTCCAGCGCCTTGCTCTGTCAACCAGGGCGCCAGGCTTAACATACCTTGACTGCCTTCAACCAATAACGAGGAAACATTGCCGCCTAAATAAGTGTGGAAAATTAAATTTTTAATTGTGCGAGCAGCAGGACTATCTGGGGTGGCATTAATGACAGAGTAAGCGTATTGATTTAATAATCGCTTCATATTGCCTTGAGCATCTGCCTCAGTAAGCTTGGGATCGCGAAGTAAAAGCGAAACTTCTTCACGAGTTTTTTGGCGAGCCGCGCCCGTTGCAGCTCCATAAATATAATTCATGATGCCGTCGACAAAGTCCAATGACTCTCGGCCTTCTGCTAATTTTCTTCGGCTTAAATGTCCGCCATAGCGCCGCGCAGAAATTTCTCGAAGAGCTGCTGTGCCAGGAGAAAAGTTCTTAGAAAATTCTTCAAATGTCTCGTCGCTTACTTTATTTTTAATTGCGTCAAAGGCAGCCTGTTCAAATTTTTGAAATGACTCAACAACATCTCGACTTGCTCCACCAAATTCTTCACGAGAGGCATACCGATCTGAAATTCGAACATCAATTTTACCTTCCTGCTTCAATCTATTCAAAACATCCAGCGCCTCTTTTTCGTTTTTTGCGCCGATACTTCCAGATTTTAATTTGCCATCCTCTTGACGACTTCTAAATAAAACTATCCAAGGATCATTTCTTGTTTCTGGCGTAAACCAAGGCTTTTCAGAAATTCGCTCCGAGGTTTCTTGAAATTTTTTAATGACCGGCTCCAATGATCTTTCAATCTCACTTACTCGCCCCTCTCCTAATTGTGCCTTCCATTGCATCATTTCTTGATTCGCCAATTCTGCCTCAGCAGGATTAGCGCTTTTCTGCTTAATAATGCTGTCTGTGAGTCTACTTCCAAGATCACCAGCATCTCGAGATTTCAGTGTGGCATCTTGATTCATTAAAATATGAGAAGTGATAGAATCCATCGAACTCTTTAATCCCCTCACCAAAACTTGAGAAACCTTGGGCATCACATCTTGAGTAATGGAGTGAAACATTTTTGCGGCGTTTCTCGTATTTGCATCGAAGCTTGCAAGACGCTTATCAATCTCGGCGTCATCCATCACTTTTTCATTTTCATTTTGCCAAAGGAAAATTTTGTTTAGCGCCTCTTTAACTTTGCTATTAGTCTGAACAGTTCTTATCACCGAATTTTTAGAATCCAATCTAACCTCTTTGCCACTCTTAACATCAATCATGAAAGGCGTCACAAGTGCATTAGCTGCGTCCTGTGCGTAGGATCGGAAGTTGAAAACCGTGTTAATAATTGGTCGCGCGATAGGATGGCGTTCTGCAAATTGAAAGGCAGACATGAACATCTCAAGCGCTTTTGGCCTATAGCCGATATAAGTTCGATAGTCTTTAGTTTCTTCCACTGGGTCAAAGCCAATTTTCTTTCTAAAATCCTGAACTGCTTTGTTGAAGGTTGGAGCATCAAAAGATTTAATGCCAATCGAGTTTAAATCATTTTTTAGAATACTGTCGATTGATTTGCTGGCTTGTTTGTAATCAGTATTAATTTTATCGCCCCAAACCTCTTGCCATTTAGCGGCTACTCCTGACGGGGTGATACTACTTTCAATTTCCCCAGCCCTTGCAATGGCGCTTGCTATTTCTTCACGAGTTTTTAAAATCTGTTTTAAATTTCCGCCAACTTGTTCAAGCAAATCTCCAACTCCAACCTGTTTTCCAGCGATTGAAAGTTTAGTGTCTGGATTTGAAATTTTATAAAATGAAGAAATAGCTGGCATAGCTTCAGCTAAATCACGATAAATCATAGAGCCGAATTCTGCTATGTGAGGATCGGAAAAACGAAGCATATCCTTGAAATCCTTCATCATAGTTTCCGAGCGTTTGGGTGAAGCTGTGCCGAGCGCTAATAAACTAGAAAAGGTGGAAAGAAACTCTTCGCTATCTTTTGAAGAAGAATCTGAAATGTGTTCAAGATATTGCTTAATCTGACTATTTTTAGAACGAACTCCTTGAGGCACTAATATATCAAGTGCGTCTTTCAGGTAAGTTTTTCTCAACTCAAGCGGAATGTCTTCAACTGCGTCGAAAGTTTGTTTTAAAATTTCGTTTCGTTTAGGATCAAGAACCCCTCTTTTATAGGAATCAAATGTAGCATGAAAAGCTTCATGACCCAGAACGAAGAATTTCTCGAAGAGGTTAAACGGTTCTGCAAATTCTCCCTTAACTGCCTGGCTTTTATTTAACCCAATAACACCCTCTTCTGAGTTCAGGGCAGCAAAAATTCCGCGCTTCGTTTCATCGCTTATCGTCGCGATGACACTTTGATTTGAAAAACCATTTAATAATCTATCAGTGAAAGCCACACGATCAGCCAAGGCTTGATCTCTAAATCCTTGCTCGGAAAAATAACGCGCAAACCATCGCTGCTGATTTAACTGAGGAAGGGGATCGTTTAACTCCTTATCTAGTGCAGCCTTAGCATAGGGATTATTTTGAATGCTATCATAAGCCGCTTTGGCTTCTTCCGGTTTTTGACCAGTAACTTGCTCTAAGCGTTTAACAGGATCAACTTGAGCAGATAGTGTTTCTGCATCTGGCGTTCCAGTTTCAGAACTTGTTCGTGGTTTAGTAACTGGTGCGCCAGAATTCACAGCCAAATCTATCGCCTCTTCTGGACTTTTGCCTTGGTCTAAATTTTCTTGAATTCGTCGGTTAATCTCTGGCTCAACCGGTCCAGGCTCAAGCCCTTTTTCTTTGGCTGTGTCAGTTAAAAGTTTTTGGTTGGACGCCCAATTAAGTAAATGACTATTAACTGTGTTGTTTTGCTCGGCAACTGAACCTTCTGGTCTGATAGCCAATCCAGAAAAGTTTCTATCCCATCCCTCAATAACAGTTGGCACAATCTCTCTTGTATCAGGTGGCGACGGCGCAGCCCAAACATCAATGGGTCTGGTTGTGGTTAATCCAGTTCCGGTTTTGTCATGTGCGGATATTATGGTCGGAACTATGGCTCTTTCTGTAACATCAGAAGTTGCAGGTGCGGCTTCTGCTTCTACGGGTTCTTGCTCAATCTGGGATCGGCGCGCCTCGGCTTCGCGAATTCGTTGAACTTCTCCTTCTGAAATTCCAATTCTTTTACCGTCCACTTTTGGACCTTTCACGAGATAGGGAATATCCATGAAAGCGTAAGGGAGATTCATGATAGCGTTTTTCGCCAGCGACCCAATGGTGATGGGTTGAAAGCCTTCACCTTGCGCTAAAGATTGTGCTTGAGTCCCAATCTCCTGAGCGCCCTGTTGAGCGGCTTGCCCTGCTAAGTATTCAATCCCTCTTTCCACAGGGATAAAAGCTTTTCGACTGCTAATAACCCCATCGGCCAGCTTTTTAGCAAAAAGTGATTTAGTAATGGTTTTGCCAGCGACACCCTCTCCAAATTTTCCGACTGCTGGCAGTGCAGCCGCCACACCACCCGATATAAGTGAAGCCCCAATGGAGTCCGTGTCAGTGTAAGTTCTAGCGGCAGCGTCCGCCCCTAATGCTGCGGCTCCTCCAATAGGGCCACCTAAAGCTGTGCCTGCTGCACCCACTGCGAGCGTGCGAGGAATTTCTTTAGCGGTTTGGCCAAGCTCCTCTTCATATTGAGGCGCAACCAACCTTCCGATTCCTCGACCAAATGATTCTGCAACCCCTGGAACACCCGTGGCTTCCAAGGCTTGATCTATCCCGTAGGATGCTCTTTTAACAAGACTGTTATTAATCCCCTGTTGATAGCGATTTGATCCTGTCGCATCATTCATGAAACGAGAGTATTCTTCCAATGACATATTGGAAAAACGGGGAATCGACCGCTTGGCATTTTCGTGCTCCTCACGAATTTTGTCGTAGGGAAGCGGCCGATTCAGATCAAAGGGCGACTCCAACAAAGTAGGCATAATCTAAAATGATCCATTGCGTTGATTAGCTCGTTGTTCTTGTTCTCGTCTTTTTCTCTCTTCCTCTCGCTCAAATAAAGATCGCGCAGTTTGAGTGGCCCCTTCTAAAGGGGATGCTTGGCTATTTGACCTTGGCGGTTCTATAGGCGCGGGTGCAGGCGTCTGTGGATTCTGTGGTGAAATGCGATATCCAGTGGTTGTTTCTGGCGTTCCATAATTTGATGGATCCATTGGATCAACTAAATTTGAAAATAAATTATCTCCCTTATTTTGTTGCTCCTCCGTCATTCTCTTTACTTCCATTTGTTGCAGCGTGGACGGGTCTTGCCCTGAAACTCCACCTAAACCTCCTAACATCCCTCCCATATTATTGTCTCCTCATTAAGTTAATTAAATCGTTTACCATTAATTTCTGTGCGGCCGCTTGATCCCCATTGGCCTGATTTTGATAAAAGCTCATGAATTCATTAAGCTGCTGCGGACTAAGAGACTCTCCTAATCTGGCCAATACCTGCTCGTTACTTAGTGGTGTGTTTTGCGGTTGAGCGGGTTCTGTATTCGGCTGGGGTTTGCCCATAAAGAATTGGCCAAGCTTACCAACGACATTGGATATATCCTTAAACTCTCTTTTTGCCTCGCCGACGGCTTTTGGTAAAATTCCAAACCCCATAAGCCCGGGATCAGAAATGGCATTGCCGCGACTATCAACGTATGATCTAGCTCCGGTTTTCACATCCTGAACCATATAAGCACCGCCTCCGCCTGGTTGAACAATAGCATCGGGAAATTGTTGCTTTAACGCATTAACTGCCTCTGATGTCGGACGAGGAGCGGAACCTGCCGCCATGGCTTCCCTTGCTGCAATTTGATTCATATAGCCTTGCGCCTTTTTGCCTAGGGCCTTTCCTTGAAGATATTCATAAACTGAATTTAAATCGCCTTTTACCATTCTTGAAACAACTTCCTGCTCTTCGTCGGGTGACAATCCGAGAGTTCCGCGGTTCAATGCGTCACCCAAAGCACGATAACGATCTGAGTCGTCGCGAGCGCCGCCCGCTCTCCCAGCTTCTAATTCCTTTTGCTGTTGAAAATTTCTGTCATTTAATTTTAGGGTTCGATCAAATTCACCTTCCCGATTTTTATTTTGCAAAATATCGGCCATTCCAATATCGGAATTAGATTGAATCGGTTTTCCGATTTCACTGAGATAATTTTTTGTTTCGCCGCGCTGATTCATTCTATCGGAAAATTCTTGTTCTCCCAATCCAACGCGCCGATCTTCAATCCCTGTCCGAGCCCTATCAATAAGATGACTCAAGTCGAATTGGCGCGAGTTTTCCTCTAAAGCTTTAGCTCTGGCTTTGTTATTAACATAGCCTGCTGCGATTGAGTCCGAAAATCCATATTGAGGTTGAAAAAGGTCTGCCATAATTATTCTCCCATTTTATCCCAGATTTTAAACCAGAATTTACACACTGGCTTAAACATCCATCCGTAACGATTTAATCCCACGGCCCATGCCCCCCAAGAGGTCATTGGTTTTACCATAAAAAGATTTACTAAATTTTTTACCCAAATTTTTTCTCTCATCTGAGGCACGAGCCAATCCGACATTCGGATATAGCCTCGTCGTCGTTTTTCAGTGACAAACACATCCCGACAGGTGCGAACAAACCAAGGCAATTTACCATTATAAATTTCAAGGAAGATAAAGCAGCACAGATTGATGCCCGCGCCAAATGAATAAGCGGTTGACTGCTGAGAACCCTTGCCGGTATTTCGGTTGTTCGTGTCAGCCTTGTGAGGTGAAAGTGCCTGAGCAAGTCCTGGCGCTGCGCCAGCCATGTTCATGTTATAATTATTTAATAAGCTTCCTGCTTTATAGGCATTATCACCAACGAGTCGCGTAATAAAATCACCAAGCACATTAGAATCTGTCACTCGCCAATCTCTAATTTCTTTTTCTCGCTCACGATTAGCTTGCTCTAAAACATCGGCTTCGCGAAACGATTTCCCGCGATTCAATGGCGCTAAAACATTTTCCGATCCTGTCCTTGCTGTGGCCAAAGCTCGCTCCACCCGATCATTATAAAGCGCACGAGTATTGTTTTCGTAAGACCCGTCAAGCGGCTTTAAAGTTTCCGCCACTTTTTTTGCGCCAGCATAACCAGGATTGCTGTCCTTGTATTTCATCACGGGTTCTGCCCATTCGATAACCGATTTCGTTGGCCCTGAATTTGCGCCTCCAGGATCGATAATATCCTTCAACCATCCCGTATTGGTATATTGTTGAAGATTCGTCCCCTTTTGCGTTGAATCTGTCGTTGTATCGGTGCTTGCGCCGCCGTATGATCCACCACCACCCATATTATTAACCTTTCATTCCTTTCATAAAACCCCTTGCGAAAACGAATAGTGTTTTAATCGAAACCCCTTTTTTCTAAACCATTTCAAAGCCGCTCCTGTGACCCTGCCCGTGCAGGTCTGAACTTCTTTGAACTTATTTTCTCGAGACCATTTCATGCAATATTCATACATGTCTTGCACAGCTCTATCGTTTTTTCCGTTAGAGTAGGCTGCATAAAGCCAAAGGAATTTTTCGTTTTTCCAAAATGGCATCACGGCAAAAGAAACTCCAAAAGCCAATGGATAACCTTTTTTAGAAACCACTACCAAACACAAGGTTTCACTTGCGGGCTTGCTGACGCAGTGCATTAAAATTCTAAAAAACTCTTCTTCGGTGTCATTCAAATTAGCTTTTTGTGGATCCCTTAAAGCCTCTAATCCTTCCCGGAAAAAAGGCCAATAATCCAAAACTCCCTGAAGAGAATTTAATCGAATGATCCTATTCATCAGCGTTCAATGCTCCCATTTCTTTGCCGCACATTTTCTCCGTATGTTATAAATGTCATATTTCTCCAACCATTAACATCAGGATACTCCGTAAATTTAAAACGGAATCTTAAAACTCTTCCTGATATTCTTGGGAAGCTGTGGCGTTTCTCGGGAAGTTTTTTATGCCATATTCCGGCTGACTGAAAAACTGGCGCTTCCGCTAAATTGTCTCGACTGGAAACCTCCACTGAAATTCCTGGGTAACCATCCCAATCCCTATAATTGGCGTGGATGACCATTGTGCCGCATTCTTTAATAAACTCTAAATCGCCATAGACTAAGTCGTTGGATTCAAGAACAGGCAGTGATTGATCCAGTAAAACTTCATCTCCGTCATTGGGGACTTCGTCCCTTAAGATTTCCAAATTATTTCGGCCATAAAGATTAATTAAATTAAATTCTCCCTCTTCTCCAAGCTGGTCAATGGGTATATCATAGTCATCAATATTTTTATTTAACTGGTCGATGACATTAACGTCTTTAATCCAAGAATGATAAATGGCGGATTGAATTCCTTCGACTTCTGAAATATACCATTTTTTTTCCATGATATTGTAGACCACAGCCATGTCAAAATCCTCCATACTTCGCTTTGAGCAATAAACAAACCAAAGCTCTCCATAAGGGCGATTGAAATAGGCCCACATGCGATAGCGAAGGATTGGGTCATTATTTAAATCATCGAAAAGAAAATCTTTTATTGCATCACCTATTGGAACTGGAGGAGTTTCTCCATTGTAACTCCAGCAATTTTCTTCCGACCAGAAGATATGCTCTTGGTTATAGCCAATAAGCGTATAAGGATAGGCACAGCCGATTTCAGTAATTAACTCTTTCTTGTTCATCACCTGAGGAAGACCAACATATGAAATTCCACTAATCGAACGATTGGTGTAAACCAGACATAAGTCGCGCAACTTCTTTATTCCTGTTACACCCATTGACTCTGGGTGAAGATCATCAGTGACATCGAAGTCATAATAAGAAGCTTCTGTCTGAGGCTTCTCATTAAACTCAAGAAAATTATGAACATCGCTCCACATCACACGATGAGGATATTCGGCGCCGTTAATGACGGGCTTTCCAATAATGATATGCTGGTAGAATTCTTCTAAATAAGAACCGGCAGGCAGTGCGTTAACGCTATTATGAAAATTGTAAACTTGTCGTCCGTTGGTATAACGCAGCGCGTTATCACGATTAGTAAAAAAGTGTCCTTCTTGCCAAGGTTTTGAAGCCCATCTGGAATAACGAGTAGAATTGAAATTGGTATAGTTAAAAGTGAATGTCCAACGAGCGCCAGGACTGTAACCAAATTTTTTATCAAAAGTAATTTGAGCCCCATAAATCAGAGAAACAAATTCCCGTTCTTTTACTGGAATAGGGCCGACCCAATTATTTCCGTTATCAATACTATAACGGAAGGTGGCGGCCTGCGAAGGCGTTTGAATAATGTGGGTATCTGGATCGGTGAAAATAATGTCGCTTCCTGCAGTAACTATCTCAACAATAAAAGTAAGGGGTGCCGGACCTGTATAATTTCCGCCAATTAAAAGTTTTCGATGAGCTTCATCTCCGTTGCCTTGGAAAATTGGGGTTGAATTCTCGACAAGGTGGATACTGGATTCTCCCAGAGATAAAATGGCGTAGTGTTCCGACAAAGCAACAAATCCTCCTGGACCAACTTGATCGGCTCGGATCGGAAGTAGTGCTGTAATGTCGCCTGCCATATTAAGGATTTTGTGGGACTAAAGTTTTTAAAATAACCTTTCGCTGAATTTGGGTTAGGATGCCTTCGCGATGTCTCATGTTAAGAGTGTAAAACCATGCTGACCCATCGTTCTGAAATGGTTCAAGAGTTCGATTAACGCCGTTTGCAGCATTAGGCCGATTCTTAAAATCTAATGAGGATGCCATATTAAACTTGAATTATCATTATACTGGCCACCATCGGCTGAGCCCCAGCAAATCCAGGAACAATTCCTCGGCCATCAGCGCCATTCGTCGTGGTGCAATTATGTTGCAGTAAATAAACATCGTTACTATCGCTTACAGTAATTTTGCCTTGAAGTGTTGCGATAGATGCGATTGTGCTGGCCACCGACGCTTGCGCCGCGAGACCGCTCAAAACTGTTGTATTTTGCGTTGAATTAAAAAGTCTTAGTTGATTATCATCAACTTTATTGCCTGCAGCTTGGGCAACAATAATATAGTCGCCCTCGTTTAGCTTGAATCCAGAAGCAGACGGAGTCATGAAAGCATTTGCTAAAACAGTTAAATTTAAATCGCGCGTGTTCCATGTGTTTTGAGTTAATCCCCCCGTTACAGTCTCGGCTAGAATTGCCGTAGGTAAATTTAACGCAGGACTATTATTAACTGTTACCGCTCCAGTTTCACTAACTGATATATCACCTGACAAAGCATGAGCCTGCCACTGTAGAGCTGCTTGATTATAAATTAATAAATAAGCATTCCCTCCAGCAGCCGCCAACTTCGTGTAATTAACACTGGCGTCTGTCAATTTACTTCCAGGTATGGATTTAACCTGCAAGGAATTTCCCGATACTTCAATAGTTGCATCATCCACATCTGGGCTTAGTGATCCGTTCGGATTCTGTTTTAGCCCCACCCCAGCAACATCTACATTAATCTTGGAAGCATTAACTGAGTCGTCTGCATATTTTTGTGTTGTTAAAGCATTATCCTTCACCATGCTTCCGGTGATCGTGTCATCTTTAATTGTGCCGTCATCGGTGTGCGATTTTTGAATAACGCTTTTAAAAACTCTTCGCGTTTCACGGTCTACATCATCCAGAATACTGCCTGTTTCTGTGGCCCCATCGGGCCTTGTTGCGTCTAAATCGTTTAAGTTATCAACCGCATCGTAAGCCATAATTAATCACCCTCCAAATCATAGGATGCCCCATCAACCAATTCTCCGTCCCACTTAATTACAGATTGCCACGCTTCATCTAATTTTTTTTGAGAAATGGCAACTCGTTCATCATCCTTGATAAAAAAGTTCAATTCCGAAATGCTTCTAAAAAGCATAAAATCTTTGCAGTATTCCAAGAAAAAGTCTGTTGCGTGAGCATCCGTATTACACTCTTCATTTTCCTGTGCTACTTCGTTGTAGTCGGGAAGCCATTGCACAATATCTAAAACCAAATCAACCTCATGCGTTGGCTGAGGATAAAGAAAAGCGTGAGAAGCCTGACAGATTAATGTTGGGCAATTCGGAAGTGTTCTACTATAATCACATTTTTCATCCCAATAAATAGGACTGAGATTATCCATCCTTCTCAACTTGTTAATTAAGGCAGCCTTTGAAATAACCTCAATAGGATAAAATGGGTCTGACTTACAAGAGCACGGGTCTTTAACCACAGAAGCTCCGCATTTCAAGTAAGCCCTTTTAACTGTCTTTACTTTACTGTTTTTGTAAAAATTTGGAGCCGTCCATGCAATCGGCGCCGCATTCAAATCAATACCAGAAGGCGTCATTACAACTCGAATCGTTGTAACAGCCATTTCAAAATTATGTGTTCTCTGTGCAAATAGCTTTGCGTTATTAATAGCAAAAAGAAGGACGTCTTCCTCATCATAAATGAAGGACTCCTTCTGCCTTAGCATATAGCCAGAAACCACTTTTTTAAATTGAGTAATAGTCATGGTTTCCTAAAGGGGCATGGTTTTTAGGCCATGCCCCGCCATAAGCTAAACGCTGAAACTATTCATGCCACCGGTTTTACCAGGGCCTTTAGGACAATCTTTTGTCTTATATTCTTTAACCTCATTTTTACCGTGTAAGCTGTCGCTAGCTTCACCAGTCAAAATCATGGTTTCTTTAACGTCTTTGCCTGATTTGGTGGTTACCGCCATATCCGGCAAATTATCTGTGTAGTAATTATCCATATATATTAATATCCTCTCACGTTAATTTTAAGTTCTCCCGTATAAGAAAACGCGGCATTTGTGCTGTCGTCTCTTAACAAGATTTCACTTCCGTCAGCATTGGGAGCCGCGACTATAATCGAGGTTCCCCCATCATCCAAAAGCCCATTTGAAACTTCCCAAATTTTAGTCAGTCCCAAAACTTCTGCTGGTATTTTTTCATCAACAAGGCCGGAGCCGGCACCGTTTAGAGTAATCGCGGCTTCAATAAATTTGCCAACAAATTTCTCACTGCGAGTGCCAAGCTCATAGCTATTGTTAACGACTACATCATCTTGTGTAACGTTAGCCATAAATTATGGTGCGTAATCCATAACGTTTTTAATGAACATGTGCGATTCTGGAAAACGAAGTTCCAAGCCGCAGTCTGTCAACCATTCGTCTTTTCGATAATCTGCATCGTTAGGTTGGCGATTTCTTAATAAGTTTGTGTCGCGCCCATCGAGATAGGTGTAAACCATGTTATTAACATCCAGAATCAGCGCGCTATATCGAAGTTTACTATCAGCGCTGAATAAAGGATGCGTTTTGTAATAGAGAGTTCCAAATGGCGTTACATGTTTAACAACATTCATTCCATAGGTATCAGCCATAGGAAGATCAGAGTTAAGCACCGACTTGCTCTTATAAAGCTGGTTAACGACGTTCAAGAATCCTGTTCCACACAAAACTAATTTTTCATTAGCTACATTGTTTACAAATCGGAACACGCGCTCCAAATAACCGTCATAGCTTTTTTCCGATAATTGACCGCCAGCATTTTCAATGATGCGTTTCTGGTCATCGGAATCTAGCGTGATAGGCGTTGGGCTATTACCATAAACAGTTCCCTTCTCCCAGTCTCTTAAGTAACCTAAAATACCTCGAGTTGTATAAGTGACCAAGCTGGTATTTGGATCAACCGTTTTCGAGTAAACACCAAACAGCTGAGTGCGCTCAATTTCAACTAAGTGAGTTAGAGAGGCTTCCTTGGCTTTATCTTTGTAAGGGCCTGTTTCATCAAATTTGGCAGAAGTTTTTAACGCCGTTCCAGAAATTGAGAACGAGGTTCTAAATATTTGCGTCGCATTAAAGAATTGCACCGGCAAATTATAGGGAGCCAGAGATGATCCAACAGCAGCCTCCTGATGGGCTGAACCAATATCAAGAACATCCTTATCATTAGCATCAATGTCGTTCGAAATTGCGTCATATTGTTCTAATGGCCTAAATTGAATTTGGTTATTTGCCGCATCAATTAAGGTGATAATTCCTTTAATATCATAGAAGGCAGTGCCAGCTTGGTTAGGGACGTTTTGAATGTCAATAACGTTACCAACACGAAATTGGTCTGTGCCGCCTGGAATAACTTCAACGCGATAAAGCGTATTAGTTAAAAGCGTAGTGCCGTCCGGCAACGCAACAGCGCCTGCCGCATCCAAGAAAGGACCGTTTGGCGGGGCTTGGTTGTTTTGCGTGGTTTTCGTTTGGAAAGTGCGGAACCTTTTTTCATACCATTTGAATTCAGGGTCGTTGACCTTTTCTTGTTTTAATAAGGAGAGAATCCCTGTTAGCGGAGCCGCTCCATTTGGATAAGTGTAAAAGACTTCACGTCGAATATTGGTGAATCTTTCATTGGCAAAATGCTCGCTGCCGAGCAATCCTAATATAGGCATTTTTCATAATTAAATACCTCCTAGCCAAAAAGTGATTTGGCCACCTTCTGAGTATCAGAAAGATGGTTATTTTCTCCCGTGGCTGCCGCACTGCGCCCTCCGCCCATGAGCGGGGTCATGCGTGACTGGTTGTTCGGAGTTGGGTTGGTGTTGTTATTTCCACTCTCGCCCATCTTCTTCTTCACCGAGTCCAGGATTTCCCTGGCTTTTGTAGAAAGCTTTTCAAAAACTTGTTCTTTGTTTCCTCTGTAGCCCTGTTTTTCAAGGCTGTCCTTAATCTGAAGAAGTAAATTTTCATGATTTTTCAGATCAGGATATTTTTCAAAAAATTCTGATTTATAGGCAGCTAATTGCTGTTCCTGCGCCCATTGAATAAATGGCTCAACTTGTCCAAAAGTATCCCTAAGTTTTTGATTCAATAAATATTCCGACATGGCCAAAGATTGACCATGAGTCCCCTGAACAATTTCGTGAAGAGCCTTAACCGCTTCTTCTCCGCCACCTAAAATACGCTGAATGACTGTGGCATCTGGTCGGTAGACCTTAAAAAGTTTATCAAACTCTTCTTGGGTTAATGGCGCTGGCTCATGTGTTGATCCATTTTTCGACTGAAATTCATTCAGAACTCCAGCAATAATTTCTTTTACATCTTCCTTTTTAAAAGAAGCAGATGGAGAAGGATTGGCAGTTGGTAATGGAGCTTGATAATTTTGAGAATCATTCTGAGAAACATCGGTTTTAGAAGTTGATTCAACAGATTCATTGGAAGCTTCATTATAAATAGAAGCGGCGTTATCTAAATTAGAGGTCGGATCAGCTAATGCTGTGGCTGCATTTTCAGTATCGTTCATGGCGTTGTTTGTTCCTTTTCGGATATTGACTCGGAAATTCCTGAAACTTCGGAACAATAAAGTCTATCCAACGCCTGCAGCCCCTTTATTATGCCAATTAGTCTTTCTCTTTCGAGAAGAGAGCCAATATCACCCAATTTCATATTATCGCATAAATTTTGGAATTGTCCAGCGGTTTCTTTTAAAATCTCCAATAAATAGTTGAATGGAACATTATGTAATAAGCCCTTCAAGGAGCTGAGGCGCTCCTTCGGGTTGAGTTCCTCCAATCGGCTGGCCGACTGGCGCAGGTGTTTGTCCAGCTCTATTTTGTCCATAGTTTTGAATAATTTGAATTAATTGATCTGGTGGAATTTGAGTGAGAGCATCCAGAATACCTGGCTGATTCAACACACTTTCCGGTGTTGTCGGAATCATGAAGTTTTCTGGATAACGAATATTTTTCAATTCCGCGATCTCAATCAAAAGCTTTTTAGGATCAAATCCAAGCATGCTGGCGGATTCTGGGTTTGAAATAACAGCTTGCAGTAATTCAGACATGGTTTCTGCTGTGGAAGATTTCTCACTTGGAAGAGTTCCGTCAAAAATTTCAAAATCAAAATTGCCAATTAAATCCGCCTTATCAACCGGAACAAAACGATTGTATTCTTGTAGGTTAGGAGTTGGAACCCCGGCAATGCCCCTGAAAATTCTTACATAAGTTTTTTCATCTAATCCATCGCGAAGATTAGAGAGCATGTTGCGAGCAAGTGGCATCAGGCAAGTATCATAAATTAGGCGAGCAATCATCTTCATGCGATTTGCGGCAGAGGAGTTAACTGCTCTGGCTTCTTGTGCTGAGCGCCTTCCCCCAGAAAATTGACCAAGCATATTTTCGTTAATGCCAGTAACAAACTGAGAAAGCCCCTGCAACTGGGAGGCATCCTGAATGTGCCTTCCTGTAACATCCCTAACCTCCAGCTGTTTTATGAAATTTTCAACACCAATTCCTCTGGCGGCCGGCTTAAGCCGAATGTAATGTTTTCTATTTTTAACATCCTCCATTTCAATTCCAGAGGGATCAATAAGAAACTGGTTTTGAATTGATTTTCTGACGTTAGTGATATGAGAATTGTAAAACCATGTAACAACATCCTGTAAATGAGTTATCATCTCGGTAATACATTCATTCACTAAATTGTGTTGATCGGGAGAAAACTGAGCGACTTCGTAGGTGAATTCGCCATGCATATATTCCAATGGCTCACATCGGATCACGCGACTTCCATTTGCGTAGACAACTAAATATCTAACCGGATAATTTTCTTCACCCAAAGGCTTCCCATTAACATTAAATTCGGAAGGAATTAAATCGAGTTGCACTTCTGTTAAAATAATATTTTGCTTTTGTGGAGCCTGACTTAATCCTGTGTTAATATTTTTTTGAAAGCTGTTACGATAAAAAGATTGATCTGCGTCATTAGCCTGAAATTCAGGAATATATTTTACGCCTTTGTAAAATCCGTCCTTCTCTTTTTGATGAAGATAGGTTCGAGAAAATTCATCCTCACTTGCCACAAATTCACCTTCTTTAAATCGGGTTAATGGAAGTCTGGGATCGGGAAAAAAATGAAATGGCGAAATATTTAAAATCTTATTGCCCAAGTAACGGGTGCCTTCCACCTTTTTCAAAGTTTCTTTATCCTTGGTAATTTGAAGACCTAAAAGCCCTATTCCTGGCTCTGTTACCTTTTTGTATGTGGTCTGGGTTTCCTTGTCCCAATAATGCTTAAAAACAGCAACACCGTATTTTGATAAGTCCAAAAGAAATTGGTAAAGTTTCGCGAAAAATAAATTATAATTAAGATCGCGAGAAAGTAGCGCCTCGCCAATTTTCGCAGCTCGATCATCATCTGGGCCAAATCCCGTCAACTCAAACAAGTATCGTTTTTGGTTGTAAAGCGAAAGCATAAAAGCGACAAAAGTTTGGACCTGAGCATAAACCATTGGCACAACCATTTTAGTTGGCTCGCCTCGATCTGCCGCCTTCTTGTCTTCCTTGTCTGGAACTCGCTCTCCTCGATAAGCACAATCTCTCGCTTCCCATGTGTTATAATAACGGCACATGTGGTTGCGAGAAAGCCTTACCAAGTCTGTGCACTTTTTGAGAATCGCGTTATGAAAATCAGAGACTTCCTTTTTTGAGAGATCATCACTTACGTAATCCAGCATAGCTTTCTCCTCCCTGATTTTGTTGTGACATTTCTTGTAAAGCTTTAATCATCAGTAAAACACCAAGTTGCTTATCAACTGCGTTTGGATCAAACTTTCCATCGGCCACGTATTTGCCTTTTTGATAAAGATTGGTTCCCGATAAAACGTAAGGACTAGGCAACCCCTTTTTCCTATAGCCAAGGCCATTGTAATATTCAGCAAAAGCAGCCAGTTTATCTAGGTCTTTTGTTCCTCGTTCGATTCCAAATTTATCGCGCAGCGCTTGCTTTAAGTTTAATGCGTGCACTGCGGCCGGCTCCCATTCATTAAAGATTGGAATGTTGTTTGGGATATGAACTGCAGGTCTCCCTAAAGGATCGCCTTGGTGAAGATAAGTTCCAAAATTTCCGTTACTTTCTCGCCAATGAAGCGCCGCAATTAATTCTGGTGGCATATTGGCTTTCTCAGCCACTGCCTCATAGCGACTTTTATTTTTCTGATAAAACTTTTTAAATCCCTCTAATTCCGACGCCTGATTTTCGCTCGGCCTGAGAGAAACTTTATTTAGTTGATTGGTATAGCTTGAAAGAACATTGTCTCCTGGCATAAAAAGTTGTGCGGCCTCTTTTTTGACAGGATTGGTTTGCGACACAAAAACCTCTGCGCCTTCTGGCCTAACTTGCTTTTGAATTTCAGGCTGAGTTTCGGGTTTTGGTAATGGAACTGATTTGAACACAGGAACCGATGGAAGCGCTCTAGGCGCAGAAGAATCTTCGCCTAATGGATTATTAGGATTTGAAAAATTTTGTTCTATGTAAGCCTGCTCTGATGAAAGATCGGGACGCGGGATTCTTTTTCTGGGTTCTACACCGGCGCCAAAAAGTCGCTCAATAAAATCGGGCGAAGCGGGTTGCCCCATGCCTTGGTATTGAGCGGTTGAGTTATTCATCTTTCAATAAAACTATTTCTAGTGCGCGCTGATAAAATTCTCTTTCTCTTGATGCGGCATAGGCCCCGAGCAAACTGAATTTGTCTCCGAGGATGATTTTCCCATCTCGTAATCGCTTGGCCAGATCGAGGGGTAAGTCGACACGGATTTGGCGCAAGCTGTCAGCCATAAGCCTAGCCCCGTCATTATCATTACCATCCAAAGCTTCAGCAAATTTAAGAATTTCTGCTTGGGCTTTTTTTCGCTCTTCCTCAACGAGTTCATATTTGTTTTTGTTAATGACCTCTAAACCAATTTTTGCGACTGTATCAGCAAGACTTAGTCCGGCACTTATGCTGCTCATTTAGTTTTGAAAAAGTTAAAAATACCTTTGTCTTTTAAATAAGATAAAAGTAAGGCAAATAATCCACATGCTATTCCGGCCAAAACTTCAGAGCCATCAGTTATTTTTAAAGCCCCTGCTTGATCGATAACTCCATGAGCCATGAACCAACCGCAAAGCACCGTTAGTCCATGACGTATAAGTCTTGCTATAAACGCTTTCATAATTTAACTCACTTTCTCTGTTCTAGTTTTCTTTCCATTTTTTCATTGTTCTTTTCCAGGTATTGCAAACGAAGTTCAGCGATCGATAAAAGCTTACTTAAGTTGACCATGACTTCGTCAATTTTTTCGAAACGTCGATTATTTTCTTTTTTGTAATCTTCTTGGTAGATGGCTATTTGTTTTTTAAATTCGTTTAATGCCTCAACTTTAACGTATCGACTATCCAGCCAAAATATCGCAGAAGTTATAATTAATAGCAGAATAGTATTGATCGATCGCCACACAAGCTCACCTATAAAACCTAGCGCTGCCTTATGATCTTTAAGAGACGTTAAAATTTTCATAATTGATGCAATAATGCCCCCGAAAACTGGCGCATAGTGATGACTGATTGCTGAATGGGTTGGCCAGTGCGATTAACAATTCGAACTTGGCATGTTTGACCAGCCGCTAAAAGCACCACTAAAATACCAATGGCGCCAGCAAATTTTGTATTTGAATTGGCCTCTTGCCCTCTTGGGCCGTAAGAAATTCCGTTACTTGAAACCAGCTCGATTTGATAACGCTGGTCGTTATTACTTGAATCGTCAGCCTCTGCATTTAATAAATAAACGCCGGTAAACGGAGCCAAGAAATAATCCCCGTTGGGATTAGAAATAAAAACATTGGCCGGACTTTGATGAGTAATAGTAAAATTCCTAAAAAATGAAGAAGAGCCTGCAGGTGCTATTTGTAGATTAGGAACCGATCCACTAACCGCTATAAAAGAGCATCCTCCAATAGCAGGTGGAGCTCCAGGAACCACCCCGGTTATTCGACCAAATTTATCATATTGAATTTGATCGTAAGCACCAGCCACCCCTCCCGCCACAAACGGCTCGTGCATTTTGATATCAGTTCGATTATTAACATTATCGTCAACAGCTTGAATAGGGTGAAAAACATTAAAGGTATGGCGAGGCGGATCAACTGGTTCACCATCCTTCTGAATAAAAGCATAGCCTACGGGTGGCATGACAACGCTGGTAATAATATTGCCTTCAAAAACACACGTAACCCCGCCAAGCCCATCGCCAGCCGTTTGATCCACGTTTGCCAAATGCTCTGTGAAAACTTCAATATAATCTAAGGCGTCCAATTCAAATGTGCCCTCAACTTCGATTGTGGTATTTTGCGCATTTGAATTTAAAATTCCTCCAATCTGAACTGCCATATCAGTCGTGCCGTTCTTAACGAGAGTAAGCTGAGCAACGTTTGGAATATTTAAGCCCTCGTAAATAAGTTGCGCACGAAATCTGAATACCCCAGGAAAAGGGGCAGTAAACCTACCCGTAACGGGATCGTAATTGTCTTTTGTGTCAAAAACTTGAGTATCAAAAATAATCTTTGTCGATGTCTCTGGTGGAACAGCTACTTGGTCAGATTTGAATGCGCGAAAGCCTGGGCCGTCTTCAATCAAATCCAAAATTTCAAGTTTGAGTTGCGCCCACGTAATCTTGCGCATTTCTGTGTTGGAAAAATCCCACACCGCAAACTCATCTTGATCTTCAAGTGGAGAAGAATAAGGATCAAGGAGATGAATATTGAAAGGAACGGTTGGGAAAATTTTCCACTTACCATTTTCGTCAAACGCCACAAACCCGTTAGGAATCCCTTTTAAAAGAATTTCAATTAGCTGCCCGTTAGCATTGGCCTGATTAAAAATAAAATCATTCTCTGTCATAAGGCGTTACCAAGTGGTGTGAGGTTTTCTCCTCCATAAATTAGGTGCAATACACTCATAAGAATAGTTCGGATCAAATGATCTCATCCCAATATCGCCAGGCGAATTAACCGCTGGAGGTGGTGGTAAAATCCAAATGCAAAGCCCAAAAAGTTGTTGCCCCTCCTCGATAGTAATAGCGATAGCCTTTTGATCGCTACCAAATGGGCTATCGGCTTGGACGTTAACAATGAAAATTCCTTTCTGCGAAGGAACACCTAGAATGAGTCCAGAGGCATCACCCGCTAAACCAGGGGGAAGTGGATCAAGGAAAGTAAATGTAATAGGCGAACCGCCAGTCGCAGTCATTCCAAAGCCAAAAGGCGATCCCACTTTTCCGCCAGCATTAACAGGAGGCTGTATAACAGGCGCATCGTTGCCGCCTGTAATAGTAATTAAGACAACGCCAACTCCGGTTCCATACGAATTCGTGGCTGAGAGCTGAACACCCCAGACACCTGGAGTATTCGGGACACCAGAAATAACTCCAGTATCAGCATTGAATGCCATGCCTGGCGGAATATTGACCGCACCAAATTTATCAGGATCATTGGTCGCCGTAATCTGATAAACTAAAGCTTGATTAACGGGTCCAGAAATTTGATTCGGGCTGGTGATAACTGGAATGTTTGGGTCTAAATTATTAAGTGGGTTAACTGGAATCCATTTCTCGCCATCGGAAAGGTAGAGTAATGGAAGTTTTCCATCTTCTAAAACCAAGAAAAAGTAGCCTTTATTGCACTTGGAAGGTTCTGGTAAATCTTTTTTCTCGCCCCATCCATGCACTTTGTCCCAAGGAATCGGATCGCAACCACACGCCAAATGTTCTTCCGCGTGCTTGCCTAATTTAAATTGAAGCGGCGTTCCTTTGCCGGAGGGTGAGCAGTTGCAATTATCTTTACCCATACTATTCCACCGTTACAAAAAGTTTAACCGCTGGCGCATTAACCACGGTAATATCTAAATCGAGCGTATCCAAAGCGCCTAGCGTTACGTTAATTGGAAAAACTTGCTCTGTATCGTTAATAACAATATTGGTTGCGCCAGCCACAGGAAAACCGGTTAAAAGAAGTGTCAAAGTTACATCACCAGCTCCAATAATCTGAGCACGCAAAGAAACAAGATCAGATGGAATATTATTAGGATTAATATTGATTGGGAAAATGTCAACAGTAGGAGTTTCGACGTAACCTATAATTGGAACATCCAAAACATCAACAGCAGGTTTTTTTAGGTAGGTGGCCATAGATTATGTAAGTAGTGGCTCTGTGCTCATGGTTCCTGGACCGATGAAAGTGATATCGGCGCCTTCAGCCAGGTTTTGAACACAATCGGTTAAAATCAGGACATCTTGAGGGGCAGCTGAATTGATTGAATTAAAGCCAGCATCTGCCACAACAGTTATATTTTGAAGTCGCAACCCATCTCCATTAACTGTAATTGCGTCATTGTCCAAGGACTCTATGCGAGCATTCCTAACAGTTAACGTGCCAGAGGCATGCGTGATTGAAGAAAAAGCAATATTACTTCCTGCCAAATCACCAGAAAGAACCAAGGCGTCGATTGTTGCCAAGTAAGTTCCACCGGTTCCTGAAACAATCGATGTTCCACCGCTGCCATCAATAACATTCGCACGAATATAATGCTTGCCTCCGGCATTATTAGGAAATGCAATAGGCCCGCCAAAGCCACTATTGGAATAAATAAATTGTGAATCAATAAATGAACTGCCACCAGAAAAACGGGAACAATTAAGCGTTTGACACTCCAAGAACACTAGGGCACTTCCAGAAATTTCAAAATTTCTAATCTCTTTAGCCTGAAAATAAACTTCTTCTGCTGTAATATCAATCGACGCATTTGCATTATTTGATGGAACAAATATACCATGACCTCGAACTGTGTAAGGTCCATCATCAAAGATTCCATCACCTGTAACGGTTGCGCCTGTAAAAAAATACCATGTGAGTTGTTTATTGCCTAATCCAGTTGCGGCGTAATTTCCAGGTAAAACATAAATAAAATCACCAACTGACGTTGCTGTTCTTGCGGCCCCCAATGTTTTAAATGCCTGCCCAAACACTCCTGGAGTTCCAGTGCCATCGTTTCCGTTTACATCGTCAACCCACGTAATTCGATTAGTCGCAATAGTAGTGCCGGCCATCAAATTAAAGAGTGTGGATAAATCTTGAAGGTTAGTTACTTTCTCAAGTCCTCCCTGAGAAATAGGGACTTTATCTGCTGGGTCTAATGCAGCAGCAGCGTCTAAATTGTCGATGTCTAGCTTGGGACTTGGGTTGCGACTTAGAAGATCTCCTTCGCTTAATCCCGATCCGTTTGCAGTTTTAATCGAGCGGGCTTTGGGTCTGCGTCCGATTCCCCACATTGTTAGCCTCCTTAATCATGTCTTTCATTTTGTCTTCCATGAAATTTTTCTGGAATTGGTAATTATTTCCGCAATAAGAATCGTTTTCTTTATCAGAACCTTTTTCTTTTTTTACGGAATTGGAATCTGTGTAATTTCTAGCCATGAATATTGCTTTCCTACGATTAGTGTTGGAGCTCCTATTGCCGAAGTATGCGTAAAAACCAGATTAACTCGACCACCCACACCCACTCGAAGGGTTCGATCAATCGTTAAAGAATAAGTGTAAGCACCCTCAGCTAGTTCTTCCGCATAATCAAAAATTGTCGTTCCTTGATGAATTAATTTTAAAACCTCCTGATCTCCAACGGCTGCCGATTGAAAAGTGAGTCGTGAAGAAAAATTATAATAAGCATCCTTAGTCGACGTAAAAACTCCGAGAACAGAATCAAAATTTCCATTAACATCTAAATCTTCATCTGGAAAAATAAGATTGTTGTCTCCACTCAACAATGAGCCAGAAAAAGCGTAGCTTGCTAAAACCAGTAGTTTTGGAGAAGCCGTTTTTCTGAATCCCAAAATTCTCCCAAACCCATTCATAGAATTGCCAAGTAAAAAACCCCATCTGAACCGTTATCTACATCGAGGTAGATATCATTAAGATCAATTTTTTTACCAGGAGGGGCCTCCAATGTGTATGAGTCTCCAGGCTCAACAATTCGTTTTACATCACCATTTATACCTATATAAACATTGTTGGCATTGGCTACTTTGAAAAACTGAGCTTGAATCTCAACGCTTTGCACTAAAAAAGAAATTCCCGATAATGGCTCCGGTGTTCCAGGCATTGCGATTGTCTTGGTGCCACTGGTAAATAAACACTTCGTGGTCGAATTATTAACGGGTTCTTGCAAGACATTAACGTCAATAGGTTGACCAAATTGAACCTGTAATGGCTCTTGAACTATTACATTGATTGGCTCTTGAATTTGAGCTTGCAAAACCTTATTTGTTCCACCACTAAAATTAGTTACCGAGAACGAATCAGTGTTACTGGTGCTGATAACTGTTCCGTTGTAATCAGTGCCTGGCACTGATGCGATTAGGTAAACCGTATTGCCAATATAAATGGCATAGAATTTTTTGATTGGGTTGGCTAATGCGTTAACAATCGAAAGTTCATTTCTATCGGCATTGACAGCAACCGTTAATTGCCTGGCGCGCTGGACTTCAGAATCACCATTAAAATCAGTGCCATAAGTAAACACAGTGCCATCTATTGTCACTGTGTCGCCCAACGATGGCTTTATATTTAGCATCTTGATCGTGCCAGTTGCTGGCTCGCCAAGTGCGCGATAATACTCTAGTCCAGGATTCACAATTTCCCACCCAAAAAATCAGCCCCTAGCGAATGATGGTTAGGTTTGTGCTACTCGTTGCATAACCTAAAACAACATCATTTACTGAAAGGTCTAAATTGTTGGTCGATCCATCCGTAATTAAAATATACGGAGGGTTGTTAGAAATTGTGAACGCTGCATTTGCTCGAATCACGTAAAGCTTGCCAGCCACGCCATTAGTCACTGTTACCAGGAGATTGGTTGTGTTAACAAAGAATGCGGCGCGACTTGGCAAAGTGAGAAGCCCACTGGCATTTACTTTTCCAATATATTCTTGGAAAGAGAGCCCACTCAAACTAGAAATACTGTAGCTATTAGCATCAAGGTCACTCAATAGTTTGCCGTTCTCGATAGGCGTAATTTGGGCAAAGCAATGGTTCGTTAAAGTTAAGACAATAGATAAAAATAAGAATTTTAATTTAAAAATTTGTTTCATTTTCCCCCTTAAAAAGTTGTTACTTTAACGATAAATCATTATTTTCATTTGTCAAGTAATAACTTTAATGTTAAAGTAAATTATGCAAGATTCCTTGACCGAGCCTCGATCTCTTCACAATCAAAGACGTCCTAATGTTGAAATAAAATCCGAAAAGCCAGAGCACAGAATTATGCTGTATTTAAAAGCCCAAGGACTATCCAATAAGGAGATCGCCAAAAAAACGAACTATAAGGAATCATGGGTTAGCCAAGTAACTCGACAGGAGTGGTTCCGAAAGGCCCTATTGGATGAATTAAAGGAAGAGGGATCAACCAAAGTAAAGAAGTTGCTCGCAAATGAAGCCATTAATTCAATTATGAAAGTGGTTGAATTACGAGATAGCGCTAGCTCGGAAAAGGTTCAAATGTCGTGCGCTATGGATTTGATAGACCGACATTTTGGTAAGGCAGCCCAAAAGGTTGAGAAAACTAACGAGCACAAGTTCACTTTCCAAGAGGTTACTAAAGTTGACGCCAAAATCGAGATGATAACAAAAAGAATTAATGAATTAAGCAATGGAGCAAATATTGGACACCAACAGCCTGCAGGAGGAAGAACTCTCACTCTTGAAGCAGGAACTAGCGAAGGCACTTGAAGATAAACTTAGCCTCATTCAAAAGTTTAATCTTTTATTTTACAAGCCACATGCAAAACAAGACGCTTTTCATCGAGCCGGAAATTTTAAACGAAGGCTATACAGAGCATCGAATCGAAACGGCAAATCAACCGCGGGAGTTGCCGAGGATTGCGCATGGCTTTTAGGGTATCGACCTTGGTATAAGGAAGGTGACCCAGCAAGGATGGCTGGAATACCGCAAGGCAGACCAGTTAAGATTTTGGTTATCACTACGGAATGGGAAAAGGTTGGAGAGGTTTTCACAAATGACTCCCCTGCTAATCCAGGCAAGCTTTATAAATATCTTCCCCGTGGTTTTATTAAAAAACATAAACGGAATCATTCAGGTTTTATTACATGGATCGAATGTGAAAATGGAAGCTCTATTACTTTCGACACTGTTCAAGCTTTTAAAACAAATCCTCAAGGCGCTGAATCTTCAGATTGGGACGCAATCCATGTAGATGAGCCGTGTTCTAAAGAGCAATGGAATGCGTCAAGTCGCGGACTGATTGATCGTGACGGTTCGGCGTGGTTTACTTTAACGCCATTAGAAGAATTCTGGATAAACGACATGTTTTTCCCAGACGACATGAAAGCTGCATCCGCAATTATTAAAGACGGCGATAGGGAAAGGCTTTGGGCTATTTCTGCCACTATTTATGAAAATCCCTACCTTACTCCAGCAGCGATTGCTGAATACGAGAGCGGCTTGAACGATGACGAAAAACAATGTCGCCTTCTCGGCATTCCCCTTCACTTATCGGGTTTAATTTACAAAGAGTTTGATTCTCAAAAGCATATTTTAACATCAATTCCTAAAGACTGGAAAGATTATAATAAGCCCCCCGAAAATTACACAATTTATTGCGCGATAGACCCACATCCTCAAACGCCCCATGCTGTTTTGTTTTGCGCAGTTAGCCCTTTCGGTCAAAAGTTTTTTTATGATGAGGTATTTTTCCACTGCACCATAGATGAGCTTTGCAAAATCATTAAAGAAATTTGTCATGGTTATTTTGTCGCAAGAACAAGGATTGATCCAATGGCTTACATTAACGACCCTATCACTGGCTCCACTATGGCCCAACAATTTTTAGCCAATGACATTATGGTAAGTAAAGCACCGAAGGATTTAGGTCGAGGCATCCTAAAAGTCAAAGAAGAGCTCAAAAAAGATAATAACATTTACATATCACCAAGCTTGAGACGATTTATATGGGAGATCAACCGCTACTGTTGGGACAAGGATAATAAGCCAGTCGACAAGGACGATCACATGATGGAGTGTTTTTATAGGCTTTGTCTTGAAAACCTTGATTACATTGACCCCTCTACTAATAGGGTTGTGGATATTCCAGAAATGTCTTTTGAGAAGGCGGAGCTTTCCCTCGACTTATTTTGATTTTAATCGGAATGCTCATATAAGCGTTAATAACCCGACCGCTGGGGAAGGTATCCCTTTTGGAAAAAGCTTATTTTATGCAGCCTTTTAGCCCCTTGAAGCAACATTACCTTACCTCTTTTTGATTAACAATTTCAACTATGATTATAAAACAATACTTTAAAATAAATGTGATAATAAAAACAGTTGGTTGGCAAAGTGGAAAATATAAGTATTTTATAATTAATTACTTATAACAATCATGTTTATAACTTTATATAATAGACGGCATAATAAGTAAATTTATAATTACATGAAAATGAGATACTTGCAACACTGACATTTTGCAGTGTTTATCGAATGAAAGTTATTCACAATTTTCATCGACCTTTTTTCTTCTGAAAATCATCGTGCTGAATTTAGTAAAACTTATACGAAGCTCTAAATTTAGTTCAGCTTTCTGATTCCACAGGATAGCTTATCACATTCCTCGTCCGAGTCAACGCTTCATACTTATTCCGATCGCTGTAGCAATCTGATAATTTGTTTGTCCTTATTGAAAATTTGAATTGGTTTCAGAACAGTAAGTTGATGATTTTTAGACAACCTTAAAATTTCATTTTATTTTAAAAACCTATTAATTTTTACCAAAAAACCCAAACTAAAACAACTTTCACCAAAAAAACCGATTGGCAAACAAACAATTATATCTTGTCAGCCAAATATCTTAATAGACCGGCCGAAATTTCATCACTAAAATCTTTTAATCCAACAAGAATGGTAGACCACGAATCGCCTCTAGCAATCTGTCGCCAATCCCCCAACGGGGTTTGAGCAAAAACATTAATAATACCATTTTTCTTTTTGAATTTTAGTGGCCTCTTTAAAGCATCTCTCAAGATTTGCTTTGCCTCACTTTCCCTAACCCAATTCAATCCCATATCACCACATCACCATTTTCTTCTTCCGCAAAATTCACATCGAAATTTTGTGCCAATTCATTGATTAGTGATACTTGAGCCCCGCGCAGTTTAACCTTCATAGGAAGATTACACTTACTTGAAAGCGCCATAATGGCCTCGACGGTTAATCTATCTGGATTATCAATTACCCAATCCGATATCAGTCGACCAACTGGCCTTGAATCTCTATTATAATTTAAATCAGCTATCGTAACGGTTTGCTCGTCTGGATGAATCCTGATTTTAGACCATCGCTCCAACAGCAACCTGACTTCCGGTGTAGTCTCCCATTGATATTTGTAATAACCTTTAACCGCATAACGCAGGCCAGAAGCAAAACTTTCAGGCTTCAAAGGGTCCGTAACAATCTTAACAGGCATGCCAAAAGCGGCTTGTTTTAGCCACGGTTCAAATCTTCTGAAATTTGACTCACTATATCTCGATAACATAAGCTCCTTATTTATTAAAATTAACCTCCACACAGGATTCCTTCAATCTCCTAACTATCGACAGCCCACGTTCTGGAGAGCGAAACTTTGCTGCCAAAGTATCAGACGTGTATTGCGTTGTGATCAGCATCTTTTTCCCGCGCTCGTTGCGATACTTTGTGATGTCCCACACTAAATCTTCAACTCCTGGACTATCGGAGTCATTACCGTAGTCATCCCAAAACAGTAAATCAGAGGTAAAGCATTTGTCTTTAAGATGTGTATTATCGTATGGATTCAGGACAATCATTTTCAGGATCGAATTGTCCACAAAAAAGAAACCTAATCCTTGCGTAATGGCTTTCTCCAAACAAGGCCAGGCCGTCCTAGACTTGCCGCTCCCCGTTGGGCCGTGAAGCATTAGGCCACGATCGCCATTCCAATCATGAGAAAAAGCCTTTCTGGCCGCGTCTTGATCTGGCAACTTTTTAAAGTCAGTGTTTTTAAAAGGGCACTTCCTATCAAATTCTAGCAATCTTGAATTTAGCAAGCTTTTCTCTTCTTTGCGCTTTAAATGCTCGTTTACGCAATCATAACACCAATCTGGTGGGATGACATAGTCGGACTCATATTTCGAAGCCAGAAGCTCTTTTGCGTTGGGAAGACGATAAGTTTTGAAAGAGCTCTTGCAGTTTGAGCAAACTTCTTCAACCCGATTAAAAAGTTTAATCAAATCTTTCTCCGAAGCGCAAATCACTTTTGTTTCATCCATTACTTCGCTCATATGTCACCATCCATTCGCATGTTCTTCGGCGGTGGCCGCTTTCCTTCGTTGGTTTCCGTTCCTAGAACCAGGCTGGAATAGACCTTGATAATCGCTTTTGATCGAATGCTTTATTGATTCAATCGCTGCGGTTTTTCCCCACTGCACAAAGTCGTTTAATTGAGCTTGTGCGGCCTTGATTGACACGGGCTTTCGCTTTGATTTGCGAAACTCAAGCCAATCTTTCCAAGAATCCTTAAAAACCGGATCGTCCAACTCCTTCGGGATAGGCACGTCATCGGCTTTAAGGGGGTAAGGGGGATTTATCTTATCTTCCTTATCCTCCTTATCATATCCTATCTTATCGGTTTCGCCTGGGTTAGCCGTGGGTAACCCGTGGGTTTCCTGTGGGTTTTCTTTGGGTTTTGGAG